>JAEUMC010000546.1 GCA_016793415.1 Devosia sp.
ATAGGACGGCAATGGCTCAGAGAACCCGCAGCGAAATGATCGTCGAAACCCGCGCCAAGCTGATGGCGGCAGGCCGCAAGGCCTTTGCCGAGGTCGGCTATGCCGAGGCTTCGATGGATCATTTCACGTCCGATGTCGGGCTGACGCGCGGCGCGCTCTACCACCATTTCGGCGACAAGCGCGGGTTGTTCGAGGCAGTGGTCACCGAGATCGACGCCGAGATGACCGCCCGACTCGCCATCCGCACCGCCAACGCGCCGAACGCCTGGGAGGCATTCCTCGAGCAGGGCATCGGCTATATCGAGATGGCGCTGGAACCCGAGATCCGGCGCATCGTGCTGCGCGACGGCCCCGCCATCCTTGGCGATCCGGCGTCGTGGCCGAGCGCCAATGGCTGCATCACGGCGATGAAGCAAAGCCTCGAGGGGCTGCTTGAAAGCGGCATCATCGCCGATGTGGACCCCGAGGCGACGGCTCGCATGGTCAACGGTGCCTCCTGTTACGCGGCGCAATGGATTGCCAACGCCGAGGACCCGATGGCGGTGTCGAAGCGCGCCACGGCGGGTTATCGGCGGCTGGTCGAGGGCCTGCGGCGCCACGCACCGATCCGGCAGTGAGCCGACAGAGCTACTCGAGCACGGCGCCGGTGACGAATGCGGTCACCTTGTCGATCGGCATCTCGCATGGCCTCAGCGCCGGCTCGGAACGGCTCGGCGGGCGGTAGATGTTGAGGCTGATGCGATCGGCGCCGCCCAGCTCCTCGGCGTAAAGCTTGAAGCTCAGGCCATTGGCGTGTGCCGTATTGGTGACCCCGTAACGCCGCCCCTGGTAGCGGGCAGTGAAATAGCCACGTGGCCACCCGTCGAGGACGCTCCAGACGGCGGCAGGCGAAACGTCCGAGGAAATGCTCATGCCGCTGATATGGGGTCGGCCGGCGCCGCCGCCAAAGACCCCGGGCTTCGCCAAAGATGCCAGTCTTGGTGATCGAGCCATGGCGGGATAACCTGACAGCAGCTGGCAGCCTTACCCTCGTACCATCCTGCCAATGGTGGACAACAGGAAAGGAACGCCGCATGTCTGGCACGATGCCGCAGCGCGCGACGCGACGCGAATGGATCGGGCTGGCGGTCATCGCCCTGCCCTGCATGCTCTACGCCATGGACCTGACGGTCCTCAACCTGGCGGTGCCGTCGCTGACGGCATCACTCAATCCCACCGCCGCACAGCTCCTGTGGATCGTCGACATCTACGGCTTCTTCGTTGCCGGCTCGCTCCTCACCATGGGGACGCTGGGCGACCGGATCGGGCGGCGGAAGCTCTTACTGATCGGCGCCGTCGCCTTCGGGCTGACCTCGCTGCTGGCAGCGTTCGCGCCGACGGCCGAGACGTTGATCGTCGCCCGGGCCCTGCTCGGCGTCGCCGGTGCGACGCTCGCCCCCTCGACGCTGTCGCTGATCACCAACATGTTCCGCGACGATCGCGAACGGACCATCGCCATCAGCGTGTGGGTCGCCAGCTTTTCGACCGGCGGAGCGATCGGGCCGGTGGTGGGCGGCGTGCTGCTGAACTATTTCTGGTGGGGTTCGGTGTTCCTGATCGCGGTGCCGATCATGATTGTGCTGCTGCTGCTCGCGCCGCGGCTCCTGCCGGAGTACCGCGATCCGCAGGCGGGCAAGCTCGACCTCCCGAGCGCCGCGTTGTCGATGGCCGCAGTGCTGTCGATCATCTTCGGCATCAAGGCACTGGCCGAGGGTGGCGAGCTGCCGGTCAGCCTCGGCGCCATCACGCTGGGGCTGGCGATCGGCATGGTCTTTGCGTGGCGGCAGCTGCACCTCACCCACCCGCTGCTCGACCTGAGCCTGTTCGCCCGCCCCGCCTTCAGCGCGGCGCTCGGCATCAACGTGTTCGGTTTCTTCGCGCTGTTCGGCATGTTCCTCGTGGTGGCGCAGTACATGCAGCTGGTGCTGGGGCTCACGCCGTTCGAAGCGGGACTGTGGAGCCTGCCGGTGGGCCTCGGCTTCGTTGCCGGTTCGCTGCTCACCCCGCTGCTGCTCAGCCGGATGCGGCCGGCCTATGTGCTGGCGCTGGGTCTCACAGCCGCGGCTGTGGCCCTGCTGGTGATCGGCCTTACGGCGCCGTCGCGCGACCTGATCACGCTGGTTGCCGCCGACACGCTGTTGTCGATCGGCCTCGCCCCGGTGGCGACCATCGCGGCGGACCTGGTGATGAGTTCGGCTCCGCCGGAACGGGCCGGCGCCGCGTCGGGGCTCAACGAAACCAGCTCGGAGTTCGGCGGCGCACTCGGTATCGCATTGCTCGGCAGCATCCTCACGGTGCTCTATCGCGGCGGGCTCGGCGAGACGCTGCCGCAGGGCCTGTCGGGCGAAACGGTGGCAATGGCGCTGCGCGGCATCGGCGGTGCCCATAGCGCCGCAGAGACGCTGCCGGAGGGCGGTGTGGCGCTGCTGGAAGCGGCCCGCGTCGCCTATGCCGACGCCATGCTGGTCACCTCGCTCTTGGGCGCGGCGATCGTCTTCGTCGCGGCGGTGACCACCATCGCGATGTTCCGCGGGATCCGACCGGCGACGGCGTAGGCGTCGGGAGCCACCGGCAAGGTGCTTCGACAAACAAAAGAGGCCCGGGATCGCTCCCGGGCCTCTTTGCATTCGCTGCTGCCGATTACTCGGCGGCGTCGGTCTTTTCCTCGACGATTTCCTTGCCGGTCGCCTGGTCGACGACCTTCATGGAGAGGCGGACCTTGCCGCGCTCGTCGAAGCC
>JAEUMC010000592.1 GCA_016793415.1 Devosia sp.
GGGCTTCCGGTTCTGAGCCGCGACAAAATCAAGACTCCGACAGCCGCCAGGATGAATGAACCGGGCCTGAAACCGGGAGTCACGAGCCGTTCAACTGTCGCTTGGCAAAAGCGCCCGGCCTCGGCTTCGGGGCAGGCTGACAGGTGGGTGAAGGGCCATTTGGGTTTGGGCCTTTGCCCAGCTGCCGGCAACCCCAGAGAGAGACTGGGTTCCGCCGCACGGTCAACGCCCTTCGGGTCGGGCGCGTGTGGCGAAAGGGCGGATGCCGGACGGTTGGAGTCGGTCCGGCATCCGCCGCTAAGTCAGAGGGTTCAGTGCGCCGCTTCGCGGATCAGCACTGGCTCCATGTCTTCGAACTTGAGGCCGAGCCGCTCGCGCAGCGAACGGCGCTTCGAGGCGAGGTCGGCAATGGTGTAGCTTTCGAGCACGTTGAAGAATGCCCCCAGCGCCTCGCGTAGCGCCGCGTTGACGTCGCAGCTCTCGGCCAGCGGGCACGTCACGTCGCCATCCTCGAAGCACTCGGCCATCGAGAAGCTCTCTTCGGTGAGGCGGACGGTGTCGAGCAGGGTGATTTCATCGGCCGGACGGCCAAGCTTGATGCCGCCGCGGCGGCCGCGCACCGTCTCGATCAGGCCGTTCTCGACCAAGGGCTTGATCAGCTTGAACAGGAACAGTTCCGAAATCGCATGGGCCTTGGCGATGTCGGCGACCCGGCTCAGGCCGGGCTCATTGACCGCACAATAGATCAGTGTGCGGATGGCATAGTTGGACTGGCGAGTCAGTCTCATCGAATCTCCGATTCGGCGCGATGCGCCGACTTCTGCTGCTTCCCCACGCAAGGCCCGGATTTCCGGGGGATCCTCGCGGCTGGATGGGGTCTGGAACCGTCCACACTTTATAACGGTTCTAAACTTAGTCAAGAAAACATGACGCCGCAGTTCAGGATTGTGCGGGCGGGGGAGATCGGCCCGCCCGCACCATCGGTCACTTGTCGAGATAGGGCCGATGCAGCGCCAGGTCGGCTTCGCCCATGCGGTCCTGGGCGGTGAAGCTCTGGTGCCAGTAGGGGTAAGGCAGGTTGGGCTGGCTGACGGCATCCAGCTTGCCCAGTTCCTCGGCCGTGAGCTTCAGCTCGGCAGCTTTGAGGTTATCCTCGAACTGGCCGATATTGCGCCCGCCGATGATCACCGAAGCGACGATTGGCTTACTCAACAGCCAGGCGAGCGAGACCTGCGCGCCCGATACATTGTGGGCGCCGGCCACCTCGTTGACCACGTCGACGATCTTCCACAGGTGCTCCGGATCGTAGATCGGCGGTTCCTTGAAGCCACGCACCTGCCGGCCGTCGCTCGGCTTACTGTTGCGGGTGTACTTGCCCGAGAGCCACCCGCCGGCCAGCGGCGACCACACCAGCACCGACACGCCCTGGTCGAGCCCGGCCGGGATCAGCTCGAACTCCGCCTCGCGCGAATGCAGCGTGTAGTGGATCTGTTGGGAAACGAAGCGCTGGTAGTTGCGCTCGTTGGAAACGGCGAGCGCCTTCATCAGGTGCCAGGCCGAATAGTTCGAGCAGCCGATATAGCGGACCTTGCCGGAGCGAACGAGCGTATCGAGCGCTTCGAGTGTCTCCTCGAGCGGCGTCTGCCCGTCCCACTCATGCACCTGGTAGAGATCGATGACGTCGGTCTTCATCCGCTTCAGCGACGCTTCGGCCTCCCGGATGATGTGCCAGCGGCTGAGGCCGCGATCGTTCGGGCCCTTGCCCCGGGGGAAGCGCACCTTGGTGGCGATCAGCAATCGATCGCGCCGCCCATCGGTCAGCGCCTCGCCGATGATCGTCTCCGACACGCTGCCGGAATAGACGTTCGCCGTGTCGATCAGGTTGACGCCGTGGTCGAGACAGAGGTCGATCTGGCGCTGCGCCTCCTTGACGTTGGTATCGCCCCACAAGCCATCACCGCCGAACGTCGCCGTGCCGATCGACAGCGACGAGACCTTGAGGCCGGAACGGCCGAGCAATCGATAGTCCATGCTACCCTCCAGGAAATCTCGGCGCGGACCCTAAAGCGCTTTCAGGAAAAGTTGCAGACTTTTCCGGCTGCCGGGCGCGTCGACCCGAGAAAACCGCCGCCGCTGCGTACGGCGCGTCGGAGTTAACAAACTGCCACGCCCATCGTCAGGCAACCGTCAGCACCCCTGCCTTACTGTAGGAGTTGGAGGTGGTGGAGGTGGTCGCTTACATCGTGCAGTTGCCAAGGAGCGACATCAGGCGCTTCCGGATGTTCAGCAGCATCGTGGTGCAGTGCGAGGAGATCCCCAGCATCGTCAGCATGCAGCCTGGCTACGCGGTGCGGCTGATGCGAGCCGAAACCCAGATGGCTGCCGTGATGGGGCAGATGTTCTCGACATGGCGGATAGAACCGCTGACACAGACTGTGCGCCCGTCGTCAGGTCGGCCAATGCTGCTGGACCCGCCCATCCTCGCTCTCGAGGAAGACTCGGTTGTTGCCCCCGGTCCGGCGGGCCATGTCGACCGCAGCGCGAACCGCCCGATCCAGAGTTGAATGGTTCGCGAGCACGGTGGCACCGACACTCAGCATCCAGCGGCCCTGATTGGGAGAGATGAGAAAGCGGAGTGACTGCATCATGCCGTGGCCCCGGTCGCTTGGCTGACCGGGAGCCTGGGAGATGCGGCGTTATCGCCCCGTTAACCGTTTGTCGCGCGGGGTCGGCTCGCAACCGTCAGGTGACGACCGTAATCTTGTCGCTGGCGCGGGTGACGCCGGTATAGAGCCAGCGCTGCCGGTCCTCGCGGAAGACGTAGCTTTCGTCGAACAGGTAGACATTGTCCCACTGGCTGCCTTGGGCTTTGTGCACGGTGAGGCAGTAGCCGAAGGTGAACTCGTCGTACTGGCGGCGCTCCGGCCAGCTCAGTTGGTCTTCTTCGCCTGAAAAGAACGCCGCGTGGGTCACCACCTTGGCCTGCGTTGCCTTGGCGCCCGTGACTTCGTCGGGATCGAGCGTCATCGAGTAGCGGGCATTGGAGCGTTTCTTCACTTCCGCCGCGGTCCAGATCTGCCCGTTGAGCAGCTTCTTGATCGGGTTGTTCCTGAGGCACACCAGGCGATCGCCCGACACCGGCTCGTGCCGCGGCAACTCCTTGATCTCGCGGATCCGGTCGTTATAGGCGACGCGCGTCTTGTTGCGGCCGGCCAGCACCTGGTCGGCTTCCATCACCGCGTCGCGGTCGACATCGGAACGCGGGATGACGAGGCTCTCGCCGTAGCGGCCATGCTCGAGATAGCCACCTTCGCGGATTTCCATCGACATCCGGATGATCGGATTATCCGCCGCCTGGCGGTGGATCTCGGTGAGCATGTAATCGGGCTCGTCCGCGGTGAAGAACCCGGCGCCCTGCACCGGCGGCAGCTGGAACGGGTCGCCCAGCACCAGCACCTTGGTGCCGAAGCTCAGGAGGTCGCGGCCGAGCTGCTCGTCGACCATCGAGACTTCGTCGATGACGATCAGGTCGGCGGTCAGCGCCTCGCTTTCCGGGTCGAGCGCGAATTTCGGCTCGCCATCCTTCTCTGAGACGAGTGCGTAGATCAGCGAGTGGATGGTGGAGGCGCCTCGTGCCCCATACTTGCGCATCACCATCGCCGCCTTGCCGGTGAAGGCGGCATACTTCACCGACTTCACCCCTTGGGCCAGATGGCGGGCCAGTGTGGACTTGCCGGTGCCGGCCCAGCCGAACAGGCGGAAGACCTGTTTGGCATCCTTGTCCTTCAGCCAGCGCGACACGGCCTGCAGCGCTTCATCCTGTTGCGGCGACCACTCCATCAGGCGATGCGCACCGTGACGGTGCCGATGCCCGCGATCGAGCCTTCCAGCAGGTCGCCCTGCACCACGGCGGAAACCCCCGCCGGCGTGCCGGTGAAGATCAGGTCGCCCGGAAACAGTTCGAAGTACTTCGAAAGCTCGGCGATCACATGCGGCAGGTCCCAGGTCATGTCGGCGATATCGGCCGACTGGCGGGTCTCGCCATTGACGCGGAGCTCGATGGCGCCCTTCAGCGGGGTCGGAATGCCCTCGGCGGGAACCAGCGTGCCGATCGGGGCGGAATGGTCGAACCCCTTGGCCACCTCCCAGGGTTTTGCACCCTTCTTGGCCCAGGCCTGCAGGTCGCGCCGGGTGAGGTCGATGCCGACGGCATAGCCCCAGACATGCTCCATCGCCTCGGCGACGGCGATGTTCCTGCCGCCGGTGCCGATGGCGGCCACCAGCTCGATCTCGTGGTGGTGGTTCTGCGTCTCGGAGGGATAGGGCGAGTCTGCGCCGTTGATCACCAGCGCGTCGGCGGGTTTCGCAAAGAAGAACGGCGGCTCGGCATTGGGATCATGCCCCATCTCGCGCGCATGTTCTGCATAGTTGCGGCCGACGCAATAGATGCGGCGGACCGGGAACAGGCCCCCACCGGCGACGGGGACGGCGGGCTGCGGCGGCGGCGCAATGACGTAATCGGACATCGTGGTTCCCAGACTCTGAGGCGGGCCACACTAATCGAATCGGTCGTGGGACAAAATGAGAACTTTGCCACATGGCAAGTTCGCTGGGGGCGAGCCCTTTGCCCCCTTTGGAGTGCTTGACTTGCCTCGCGGGCTAGGGCTCGGGTTGCCTGAGCTTGAGGGAGTACGCCGTGACCGCCATTGACCCGTTCGACATTCCCAACCTGGTGCCGGATTTCGAGGCGGTGAAAGACGGCAACCTCGCCGCCAGCGCCCGGACCCGCGCCACGCTGACGAGCCGGTTCGACCTCAGCTATGGCGATGGCCCGCGGCAGCGGCTCGACCTGTTCTTCCCCGAGAACGCCGAAGGTCCGCTGCCGATCCACATGTTCATCCATGGCGGCTACTGGTTTTTGAACGACAAGGAAATGTTCGCCTTTCCGGCCGAAACCATCACCCGCAGCGGCGCCATCGCGGCGATCGTCGAATACACGCTGATCCCGAATGCCCGGATGGCGCAGCTCGTCGACGAAGTCCGGCAGGCGGCGCGCTGGCTGGTGGCCAATGCGGAGAGCTTCGGTGGCGACCCCAAGGCGTTCTCGGCTTCGGGGCACTCGGCCGGTGGGCACCTCGCGAGCTATCTCGCGGCGCGTGCCCCGCATGAAGCGCATGCACCGGAGATTCCGGTGAAGTCGCTGCTGCTGGTCTCGGGGCTCTACGACTTGCACCCGATCACCCAAAGCTACCTGCAACCCGACCTGCAGCTCACCGACGAGGAAGTCGCCAACTTCTCGCCGCTCGGCGCCGAGCAGGTGGCGGGTCCCGAAGTCGTCGTCGCGGTCGGCCACAACGAGACCGAGCCGTTTCATCTGCAGGCACAAGACCTCTGCTTTGCCGCCGAACGGCGCGGTCTCAGCTATGAGCGGATCACCCTGCCGGAACTCGACCACATGACCATCGTGCGCGACCTCGGCCGACCGGAGAGCCGCATGGCTGGCTTGCTGGCCGAGACGATTGCCGCGTCGCGGCGGTAGGTCTTCTCGCGCCGGCCTCTCTGTAGGGATGGCGAAGACACCCCCTAAACCTCGATATCGAACACCAGCAGCCCCTTGACCCCGCCCTCGAGCGCTGCCACCAGCCGCGCCCCGGCCTCCTGGTGCTTGCCGTCCACCAGGTATGCATCGCGCGCCGCGGCGTCCGGAAAGTCCATGGTGAAGCCGTCGACAAAGCCCTGGTGCAGGCCCTCGGGAGAGAGGTTCGGCCCATAGCTCATGTGATCGATCTGAAGGTGCACGCGGAGCGCTGCCAGTTGCTCATAGATCGCCTGCTTCTCGGACGCGGGGACATCGGCGCGGAACTTCAGGAACACACAGTGCCGGATGGTCATCAGTAGGTGGTCCGGCCGCCGGAGAGATCGAACACCGATGCGGTGGTGAAGCTGTTTTCCTTGCTCACCAGCCAGGCCACCATGTTGGCGAGCTCGTCCACTTCGAGAAAGCGGCCACGCGGAATGCGGCTCAGCATGTACTCGATGAACTCCTTGGTCACTTCCTTGAGGATCGCAGTATTGGCGACCGCCGGGGTGATGGCGTTCACCGCGATGTCGTACTTGGCGACTTCCTTGCCGAGCGCCTTCACCAGCCCGAGCACACCGGATTTCGAGGCGGCGTAGGCGGCTGCATTCGGGTTGCCCTCCTTGCCGGCAACCGACGAGATGTTGACGATCCGGCCATAATTGCGGGCCTTCATCGACGGGATCACCACCCGATTGACGTAGAACGTGCCGTTGAGGTTGATCTCGATGACGCGCCGCCATTCGTCGAGCCCGTATTCGTCGAGCGGTGCGTTCTTGCCGGCGATGCCCGCCGAGTTGAGCAGGATCGACACCGGTCCGACATCCCTTTCGACCGCCGCATGCGCTGCTGCCAGCCCGTCATAGTCGGTGATGTCGACCGTCCGGCTCGACGCTGCTGCCCCGAGCAGCCCGACCGCCAGCTTCAGCGCGTCGGCGTCGCGGTCCCACAGGCTCACCTTGGCGCCCGAGGCGATGAAGCGCTTCGCACACGCCAGGCCGAAGCCCGAGGCGCCACCGGTGATCACTGCCACCTGCCCATTGAGATCGATCTGATTCACGTTTGTTCCCTCGTTGCCGTTTCCAGCTGTTTCCTCGGGACAAGGGCTAACATGTTAGTTCGGCGACGACCAGTCACTCGGAATTCAGACCGGCGACGATCAAGGTGATTGCCCGGCAAGCCGTTGCCGTGTGAGGGTATTCTTGGCTGGTAGCACGAGAGCAGGGGGCTGCACTCGGCCGGCCGACGCGAGGCATGACGCGCCATGGCCTACAAACCGTTCGACGCCGATGCACTGATCGATGCGGCGGCGCCGCTGCTGCAGCTGCGCATCGCCCCTGAACACCGGGCCGGCATCAAGCTCAACCTGAAAACCGCCTCCAAGATGGCGGCGCTGGTAGAGCAGGTGAAACTCGACGATGACGCCGAACCGGCGCCGGTCTATCGCACATGAAGGCCACCGCCGATGCCGTCGAGATTGCCGAGGCCGTCAAGTCCGGCCAGGTGACGGCGCGCATCGTCACCGAGGCGGCGCTCGATCGGATCGAACGGCACAACCCGATGCTGGGCGCCTTCACCGACGTGACGGTGGAGCGGGCGCTGGAGCAGGCCGAACTGATCGACAGCAAGATCCGCAACGCCATGGACCCTGGGCCGCTCGCCGGTGTGCCCTTCGCGGTCAAGAACCTCTACGACATCAAGGGCATCCCGACGCGAGCCGGCTCGAAGATCAACCGCGACAACCCGCCGGCGGCGCGTGACGCGACGCTGGTGACGCGCCTCGAGGCGGCCGGCGCCGTGCTGCTCGGCGCGCTCAACATGGACGAATACGCCTACGGCTTCACCGGCGAGAACGCCCATGATGGCCCCTCGCGCAATCCGCACGGGCTCGATCACATGACCGGCGGCTCGTCGGCCGGGCCGGCTGCGGCGGTGGCCGGCGGACTGGTGCCGCTGAGCCTCGGCTCCGACACCAATGGCTCGATCCGCGTGCCGGCCTCGTTCTGCGGGCTGTTCGGGTTGAAGCCGACCTATGGCCGGCTGAGCCGGGCGCATAGTTTCCCCTTCGTTTCGAGCCTCGATCATCTCGGCCCCTTCGCCCGTTCGACCCGCGACCTGGCCTTGGCCTATGACGTGCTGCAGGGGTTCGATGAGGCCGACCCGGCCCAGACCAAGCGGGTGAACGAGCCGACTTCGGCGCGGCTGAAACACCCGATCCCCGGGCTGCGCATTGCCGTCGCCGGTGACTATTTCCAGGGCACGCCCGAAGTGCAGGCCGTGGTGCAGAAGGTGGCCAAGGCACTCGATGTCACCAAGAGCGTGACGTTACCCGATGCGCAGGCGGCTCGTGCCGCCGCTTTTCTCATCACCATGGCCGAGGGCGCCACGCTGCATCTCGAGCGGCTCAGGGAGCGGCCAGAGGATTTCGACCCCGAAGTCCGCGATCGGCTGCTGGCCGGTACCATGCTGCCCGTGGTGTGGGTCGAGCGGGCGCAGAAGCTGCGCCGGGTGTTCCGCGAGCGGGTGCTGAAACTGTTCGATGGCGTCGATGCCATCCTCGCGCCGGCGACGCCGATGAAGGCGCCGCTGCTGGGGCAGAAGACCGCGATGTTCGGTGGCGTCGAGCTGCCGGTCCGGCCGAACCTGGGCATCTTCACCCAGCCGATCTCGTTCATCGGCCTGCCGGCGGTGACGGTGCCGGTGTGGCAATATGGCGAGGACCTGCCGCTCGGCGTGCAGGTGATCGCCGCGCCCTGGCGCGAGGACGTGTGTTTGCGGATCGCGCACCAGCTGGAAACGGCCGGAGTGTGCAAGGCGCCGGTGGCGCAGGGGTTTGCGGACTGAGGCGAGGGGTCATTCGAACCGACTCGCGCCGGGTGCGGGCTGACCCCCACCCCTGTCCCCTCCCGCAAGGGGGAGGGAGACCAAAACACTGACATCTCGGTTCTATCGTCTCCCTCCCCCTTGCGGGGAGGGATTAAGGGTGGGGGTCAGCCCGCACCAGCCCCGCGGATACGACCCCGCCTTATGCCGTCCAGCCGCCGTCGATGATCTGCACCTGGCCGGTGGTGTAGGTGGCGCCGGCGAGATAGACGGCGAGGTCGGCGACCTCTTCCGGCTGGCCGATGCGGCCGATCGGCTGGCGGGCGATGAAGGCTTTCTTGGCCGCTTCGAAATCGCCGGTGGCGTGCCAGCGTTCGTGCAGCGACGGCGATTCCACCGTGCCCGGGCAGATGGCATTCACCCGGATGCCCTTATCGGTATAGTCGGCGGCCATCGACTTGGTGAGCCCGACCACCGCGGCCTTCGAGATGGTGTAGGCGGCGCGGTTCGGCACCGCGGTGACCGACGAGGCGACGGTCGCCATGTTGATGATGCAGCCGTCCTTGCGTTCCAGCATCTGCGGCAGCACCGCCTTGATGGCGCGGATCTGGGCCCAGACATTGAGATCGAAGGCGAACTCCAGGTCTTTGTCGGGCATGTCCATGATGGTGCCCGACTGCACCACGCCGGCGCAGTTGAACAGGATGTCGATGCGGCCGATCTCGGCCACCGCCTTGTTCACTTCCTCGGTGCTCAGCACGTTGAGCACCCGGGTGGTGACGCCGGGGGTGCCGTCGAGCTCCTTGAGCTTGGCCGCATTGATATCGGTGGCGATCACCTTGGCGCCGGCCTTGACGAAGGCATGCACCGAGGCGAGGCCGATGCCCTGTGCCGCGGCGGTAATGAGAACGATCTTGCCGCTGATATCGGCCATGGAAATCTCCTAGAGATGGATCGAGTGCGAGCCTTCGACGGTCATCCGCTCGATGGCGTCGAAATCCCAGGCGATGCCCAGGCCCGGTTTGGAAGACGGGATGGCCTTACCATCCCGGATAGTCATCCGTTCAGTCGTCAATTGGTCTAGCTGCGGGATGTATTCGACCCAGCGGCCATTGGGGATGGCGGCGCAGAGCCCGACATGCAGTTCCATCAGGAAATGCGGGCAGACCGCGATGTTGAAGGCCTCCGCCATATGAGCGACCTTGAGCCACGGCGTGATGCCGCCGACGCGGCCGACATCCACCTGAATGATCGAGCAGGCATGCCGCTCGAGAAATTCGCGGAAATGCATCGCCGAATAGAGGCTTTCGCCGATGGCGATCGGGATCGAGGTGTGCTCGCAAAGCCGGGTGTGGCCGGAGATGTCCTCGGCGGTCAACGGCTCCTCGAACCAGCCGATATCGAGCGGCTCATAGGCCCGGGCCCGGCGGATCGCCTCGTCGACATTGAAGCGCTGGTTGGCGTCGGTGAAGATCTCGAAGCCGGGGCCCACCGCCTCGCGCACCGCCGAGATGCGGCGCACGTCCTCGTGGATCGGCCGGCCGACCTTCAGCTTGCAGCCGCCGAACCCGTCGTCTCTGGCGCGCAGCGCATCCTCGATCAGCGCCGCCTCGTCGAGATGCAGCCAGCCGCCCTCGGTGGTGTAGAGCGGGATCGCGTCCTGCGCCCCGCCGGCGAGGAGATGCAGCGGCAGCCCGAGCTTTCGCGCCTGGAGGTCCCACAAAGCCGTATCGATGGCGGCAAGCGCGATCGAGGTGATGGCGCCGGTGGTGGTGGCGTGGGTGAGAAATAGCAGGTCGCGCCAGATCTTCTCGATCTCGTTGGCCTCGCGGCCGACAATGGCCGGGACCAGCGTGCGCTTTAAGAGCTCGATCACCGAATGGCCGCCGGTGCCGATGGTGTAGCTGTAGCCGGTGCCGGTCACCCCGTCCGCGTCGGTGATGCGAACGATCGGGGTTTCCTGCGACACGAAGGACTGGATGGCGTCGACCCGCTTCACCTTGGGGACGAGGTCGACCATCAGCACTTCGACCCGCGCGATCCGCGCCATGACTTCCTCCGAGGCATGCGCACACCGGCTGAATCCGGCTTGTTGTGCATATGTGAAAAGACTATTCGTGAGTAAGCACGTGAGGTTTGCGGCGTCAATTGCGCCGAGGGGAGGACGGTGCGTGGTTCCGCTCGAGGATCTTGAGAAGTACCGCGCCCCGGCCCTCGACAAGGGGCTGGATATCCTCGAACTCCTGGCGGCAACGGAGGAGAGCCTCAGCCAGGCCGAGATCGCCAAGGCGCTCGACCGCTCGCCCAACGAGATCTACCGCATGCTGGACCGGCTGGTGCGCCGCGGCTTCGTGCGCCGCACCCTCGCCGACCGCTACGAGGTGACGCTGAAGCTGTTCGAGCTGGCGCATGCCCGCCCGCCGTTGCAGCGGCTGCTGAGCCAGGCCATGCCGGTGATGCGACGCTTCGCCCGCGACGCCCAGCAGGCCTGCCATCTCGCCATCTATGATCGCGGCAACCTGGTGGTGGCGGCGCAGGTCGATGGGCCCGGCTACTGGAACGTCTCGGTGCGGGTTGGCTCCCGCATCAGCCTGATCAATACCGGCTCCGGCCACGTGCTGCTTGCCTTTGCCGCCGCGGACGAGCGACGGCTGATGCTGGAGGAGCAGGATCAGCCCGAGCAATTGACCCCGGCGCTGGAGGAGCGGCTGACCCGGGTGCGCCAGCAGGGTTTTGAGAACATGCAGAGCCTGCAGATCGCCGGGGTGAACAACCTCTCGGTGCCGATCCTGGGGCCGATGGGCCGGGTGCTGGCGGTGTTCACCTGCCCCTATTCGGAGCGGCTCGACGTCAAGACGGCCCCGGGCTGCGATGCGGCCCTGCAACTGCTGATTGCCTGCGGCCAGGAGATTTCACAGCGGCGGGGATGAGCGTCTGTCACGAGTTGGCCGAGAAATCTCGTCCACACTCGATGTCATCCCTGCGCAAGCAGGGACCCAACTCGCAGCCCGCGACAGCGGAGGAATGGGTCCCGGCTTTCGCCGGGATGACACCGGTGGATGGTAGAGGCCGCCTGCCTGACCAATGAGTTGAAAGGGAGAAACGAGACAATGAAGCGTTATGGGGCAGTGCTGGGGCTGAAGCCCGAGGCGGTGGCGGATTACGTGCGGGTGCACGCCGCGGTGTGGCCGGATGTGCTGAAGCAGATCAAAAATTCCAACATCCGCAACTACTCGATCTTCCTGAAGCAGCCGGAGAACCTGCTGTTCTCGTATTTCGAGTATGTCGGCACCGACTATGCTGCCGACATGGCCGCGATGGCCGCCGATCCGGTGACGCAGGAATGGTGGTCGGTCTGCATGCCGATGCAGTCGCCGCTCGAGACCCGCAAGGACGGCGAGTGGTGGGCCTCGATCGACGAGGTGTTCCACACCGATTGAGGCGCGCCCCGATGCAGCCCAGGCTGGCTTTCGCCTACGATCCGCAGTTCACCGAGCATGTCTTCGCCGCCGAGCAATTGCAGCGGCTGGCTGGCCTTTGCCAGATCCTGCGGCACGAGCCATTGCTCGAACTGAACTCACCCGAGGCGCGGGCAGTGCTGGCGGAGACCGAGATCCTCGTCACCGGCTGGGGCCCGCCGCAGCTCGATGCAACGACGCTTCAAGTGGCGCCTCGGCTCCGGCTGATTGCCCACTCGGCCGGCTCGATCAAGTACTTCATCGCGCCCGAAGTGGTGGAGCGTGTCGCCGTGACCTCGGCGGTGGTGGCCAATGCCGTGCCGGTGGCTGAGTTCACCGTCGCGGCAATCCTGTTTGCCAACAAGGGCGTGCTGGCCTTCCGCGATATCTATCGGCGCGAGCGCCGGCACCTGCGCTCCTACCCGCTGATGGCGTCGCAACTGGGGAACTATAACAAGACCGTCGGCATCATCGGCGCCTCGCGCATCGGGCTCAAAACCATCGAACTGCTGGCGCCCTACGACTTCGAGTTGCTGCTCACTTCCGCCAGTACCACGCCGGAGCAGGCGGCGGCGCTGGGGGTGGAACTGGTCGAACTCGACGAACTGCTGGCTCGATCCGACGTCGCGTCGCTGCACGCCCCGGCGCTGCCTTCGACCCGGCACATGATCGATGCGCGCCGCTTGGCGCTGCTGCGCGATGGAGCGACGTTCATCAATACGGCGCGCGGCAGCATCGTCGATCAGGATGCACTGCTGCGGGAACTGGTGACCGGGCGGCTCAATGCGGTGATCGACGTCACCGAGCCGGAGGTGCTGCCGGCGGACTCGCCGCTCTACGATCTGCCCAACGTGCTGCTGACCCCGCATATTGCCGGCGCCATCGGCACCGAGCGCGAACGGCTCGGCAGGCTGGTGGTCGACGAGATCGAGCGCTTCGTCCGCGGCGAGCCGCTGCTCCACCGCGTACCGCACGAACTGCTCGGACAACTGGCCTGAGCCTCGTTTGACTGTACCGAACTTCCTGATACAAACGCCGGTCAGCGTTTGGGAGCGTCACGATTCATGAGCCGCAACTTCCTGCTCATCGACCCCGAGGAGAGGCCGGAGGTCCTGAAGGCGCTCGCCTCCGAGGTCCGCGTCGCCATCCTCAAGCTGCTGCACGTGCAGGGGGCGATGAACGTCAACGATATCGCCGCCAAGCTCGGCCAGCCGCAATCGACGGTCAGCTCGAACATGCAGACGCTGGTCGAGGCCGGGCTGGTGCGCACCGAGACGCAGAAGGCCCGCAAGGGCAACCAGAAGATCTGCCACAGCCTGTTCGATGAAGTGCTGGTGATGTTCAAGGAGGATATCCGCCCCTTGAAGGCCAATGCCATCGAAGTGGCGATGCCGCTCGGGCTCTATACCAGCTGCGAAGTCTCGGCTCCCTGCGGGCTCTGCTCCACCGAGGGGATCATCGGGCTGCTCGACGTACCCGACACCTTCCTCGATCCGGACCGCATGAAGACCGGGCTGATCTGGTTCACCCGTGGCTATGTCGAGTACCAGTTCCCCAACAATGCCCGGCTGGCGCAGCAGAAGATCACCTCGATGGAGTTCAGCTTCGAGCTGAGTTCGGAAGTGCCGGGCACCAGCGCCGACTGGCCCAGTGACATCACCGTCGGGGTCAACGGCCAGGATATCGGCACCTGGACCTCGCCTGGCGATTTCGGCGACAAGCGCGGTGTCTACACCCCGGATTGGTGGAAGCTGAAGGGCAGCCAGTACGGCAAGCTCAAGAGTTTCCGCGTCAACGGAACGGGGACCTACGTCGACGGCATGAAGATCTCGCCGGTGTCGCTGAAGGACCTCGATCTCGACACCCATCACTCGATCCGGCTCCGGATCGGGGTCAAGGAAGATGCCAAGCACCCGGGCGGCATCAATATTTTCGGCCGCGGCTTCGGCAATTACGACCAGGATATCGTGCTCCGCATCGAGACGGAGTGAGGGAAACCCACAGCCAGCGCCGAACAGCAAGGGGGATGTCTGGCCAGTGCGCTACGTCCCCTTGACGCGCCGCGACGTGTTCCATATCAAGCTACGCGATATAAATCACCAAAACTGGTGACATGGAGGAGCGGATGCGGGCGACGGTAACGGCGCACAAGGACTATACCATCTCGAAGATCGACGACCGGGTGTACGGGGCCTTCCTCGAGCATCTCGGTCGCGCCATCTATACCGGCATCTACGAGCCCGGCCACGCCACCGCCGACAAGAACGGCATGCGCGGCGACGTCGCCCAATTGGTGCGTGAACTCAAGGTGCCGATGGTCCGCTATCCCGGCGGCAACTTCGTTTCGGCCTACAACTGGGAAGATGGCGTCGGCCCGCGCGCCGAACGTCCGACCCGGCTCGATCTTGCCTGGCACACTTCCGACAGCAATGCGGTGGGTGTGCACGAGTTCGCCGATTGGTGCGACCTGGTCGACACCGAGATGATGCTCGCCATCAACCTCGGTTCGCGCGGCCTCGACGATGCCCGCAACTTCCTCGAATACGTCAACGGCCCGACCGGCTCGTACTGGGGCGACCTGCGCAAGAAGAACGGTCGCGCCGACCCGTTCAACGTCAAGCTCTGGTGCCTCGGCAACGAGATGGATGGCCCCTGGCAGGTCGGCCACAAGACCGCCCATGAGTATGGTCGGCTCGCCAACGAAGTCGCCAAGACCATGCGCGCCTTCGACAAGAAGCTCGAGCTGATCGTCTGCGGTTCGTCCAACGCCGACATGCCGACCTATCCCGATTGGGAACGCGAGGTGCTCGAGCATACCTACGACAATGTCGACCACATTTCGCTGCACATGTACTTCGCCAACCGCGACAACGAGCGCGCCCTGGCCGAGGGCGCGGCGGCCGATGTGCTGGCTCGGAACACCGCCAACTACCTGGCGCTCAACGAGAAGCTCGACCGCTACATCGCCACGGTGGCCTCGACCATCAACTTCGTGAAGGCCAAGAAGCGTTCGAAGCACAACGTCTATATCAGCTTCGATGAGTGGAACGTCTGGTACCACTCCAACAAGCAGGATCGGAAGATTCTCGACGGCAACGACGGCTGGCCGCATGCGCCGCGCCTGCTCGAAGACATCTATAACTTCGAGGACGTGCTGCAGGTCGGCCTGATCCTCAACACGTTCATCCGCCGCTCCGACGTGGTGAAGCTCGCCTGCATCGCGCAGCTGGTCAATGTCATCGCGCCGATCATGACCGACCCCAAGGGGCAGGCCTGGCGGCAGACCATCTACTATCCCTACTACTTCGCCTCGGTGTTCGGCCGCGGCACCGCGCTGCAGCTCGACGTCAACTCGCCCGGCTACGATGCCGTGCACGGCGACAATATCGGCTATGTCGACGTCTCTGGCGTCCACAACGACGAAGACGGCACCATCAGCTTCTTCGCCGTGAACCGTCACGCCACCGAAGCGATCGACGTCGACCTGAGCCTCGAGGGCTTTGGCGCGGCGACGGTGATCGACCACCAGGTGATGACCCACGCGAACCTGCGCGCCGTCAACACCGCCACCGAGCAGACCAATGTCGCCCCGTCCAAGGGTTCGGGCGCCAAGGTCGACGGCAAGGTGCTTAGCGTCAAGCTCGCGCCCTACTCGTACCAGATGATCCGCGTGAAGGTCTGAGGTCGTCCGCCCACATTCGCGTTCCGGTCCTCCCGGAAAAGTTCTCCGGCGCGTTGCTCCCACGATGCGCTGGAGAGCGCTTGCTATCTGCCGCCGGTGCGGGCTGACCCCCACCCCTGTCCCCTCCCCCTCAAACAGGGGGAGGGAGACCAAAACGCTGGCACTCGTGAGAGCGTCTCCCTCCCCATGTTTAGGGGGAGGGATCAAGGGTGGGGGTCAGCCAGCGCCGGACGTGCATTTGGGCTTTACGCCCATTCGCGACGCATGTTTGGTTCCGCCGCTCCAGCGAGACCCATGCCGTGCCGAAGTTTTCCGCCAACCTCTCCTTTCTCTATCCCGAACTGCCGTTCCTCGAGCGCTTCGCCGCCGCCGCGGCGGACGGTTTCCGGGCGGTGGAATATGCGGTGCCCTATGTCGCCTCGGCTGAGGAGCTGGCGGCGCTCAATGCCCGGCATGGCCTCGAGCAGGTGCTGTTCAACCTGCCGGCCGGCGATTGGGACGGCGGCGAGCGCGGCATTGCCTGTCATCCCGATCGGATCGATGAGTTCCGCGCCGGCGTCGATGTCGCGCTCCGCTATGCCCGGATGCTCGGGTGTCCCAGGGTCAACTGCCTCGCCGGGATCGTGCCGCCGGGCGTTGCGCCCGAGCGGCTGGAAACGACCTTTGTCGCCAACCTCGGATACGCGGCTCCGCGTTTCGCCGCGGCCGGGGTCGAGCTGCTGATCGAGCCGATCAATCCGCGCGATATCCCCGGCTTCTACCTGACCACCGCGCGCCACGCCGAGCGCCTGCTCGACGCTGTCGGCTCGGACAATCTCAAGATCCAGTATGACATCTACCACCAGCAGGTGACGGCGGGCGACCTCATCCCGACCTACGAACGGCTCCTGCACCGCATCGGTCACATCCAGATCGCCGATACGCCCGGCCGGCACGAGCCGGGCAGCGGCGAGATCAACTACCGCTTCGTCCTCGCCGAGCTCGACCGGCTCGGCTATGCCGGTTGGGTCGGCTGCGAGTATCGCCCGCTGGCCGGAACCAGCGCCGGGCTTAGCTGGATGGCACCCTACCGCTGAGGCGATTTGCCCCGAGTTGCCCCGGCCTGCCCCGAGTGACCAGCTACGCCGGTCGCGGCGGCCCTCCTAGGCTCGACCCATCGGGTGGGTTCGGGCAGTTGGGCAATGGGTCATCTTCGAGATACGTGGCGTGTCGTCGCCGCGCTGGCGGTCGTGCTGTCGCTTGCCACGGCGCCGGCCTCGGCTGAGGCCGCTGACGTCGAGGTGTCGACGACCACCACGACGGGGGTGAACCTCAATCTCTTTGCCGGCACCACCGTCGACATCCTCTCGGGTGTTTCGGTCAGCAACACCCTGGGCGGGCCGACGATCAGCGGCACCGGCACCTGGACGCTCGGCAACCACGGCAGCGTCAGCGGCCAGATCAAGCTCGACGGCGCCGGCTCGTTCGTCACCAATTCCGGCCTCTTGAGCGGTGGCAACGCCATCACCCTGGTTGGCGGCGGCACTGTGTTCAACGAATTCGGCGCCACCATCAATGCCTCGAGCAGCGCCATCAGCATCGGCAAGTTTCCCAGCGGCGGCAATCCCGGCGTCGGCCCCGGGGTAGTCAGCAATTCCGGCACCATCACCCAGGTGGTCTCTGGCGGCGACCTGGTATTGCTGCAGTTCGGCGGTTCGGTGACCAATACCGCCACCGGCGTGATCACCGGCGACAGCGCCGGCAATGCCGTGTCGATCGGGCAGGGCAGCGAGCGCACCGTCATCAACTCGGGCTCGATCATCAACATCCGGCAGACCGGCTTTTCCACCGGCGTGTTCGTCCAGGGCGGCCCCAGCACCATCACCAACAACGTCGGTGCGGTGATCAAGGGTGGCTACAACGGCGTCTACGCCAGCGCCACCGGGGTGCTGACCTTCACCAATGCCGGCACGATCGAGTCGACCGGCAGCAACGCCAACTCCAAGGCGGTCGAAGCCACCGGCGGCGGCACCTTCATCAACACCGGCACCATCCGGTCGGCGGCGGGCGACGGGCTCTATCTCAACGCCGCCGGTACGGTGACCAATTCAGGCACCATTACCGGCGCCGTCAACGCCATCAACTTCAACGGCAGCAGCACCCGGACACTGAAGCTCGACACCGGCTCGCTGCTGAACGGGCTGGTAAAGGGCGGCACCGGCACCGACAACCTGATCCTCTTGGGCGCGGGCAGCGAGAGCGTCGCCAAATTCCGGAACTTCGAAACTTTCTCGATGCAGGGCAGCGCCTGGACGCTGAATGACGCAGGAAGTTTTACCAGCAGCGCTGAGGTCCAGGCCGGGGTGCTGACCGTGGCAGGCACACTGACCAGCCCGGTCATCGATATCCGCGCGCTGGGAACAGTCCGGGGCACTGGTACCCTGATGGGCACGGTGAACAGTGCCGGCACGGTCGACCTCACCGTCGGCACGCTCAACGTGAGCGGCGCCTATGGCAACGCCGCCACTGGGACTCTCAGGGTCGGTGTCACCCCTGCCGCAATTGCCGGTCATCTTGCCATCTCCGGCGCTGCGACGCTTGCCGGCGGCACGGTCAGCGTCACCGCGGCGAGCGGCTCCTATACGCTCGGCAGCGGCTATCGGATCCTCGCCGCCTCCAGTGTCAGCGGCAGTTTCGCCGACCTCATCGACGACTCCGCATTCCTGCAGTTCGTGCTCGATTACGACACACCCGGCGAGGTGTGGTTGCGCGTCTCGGCGATCGCCGACCTCCCCGGGATCGCCGAGACGCCAAACCAGTTCGCCACCGCTACGGCGTTGCAGGCCATGCCGTCGAGCCCGCTGTTCGATGCCGTGGTGCCGCTGAACGCCACCGATGCACTGGAGGCGTTCGACGATCTCTCGGGCGAAATTCATGCCTCGGTGCTGCGCGCCCTGGCCGATGCCGGCCGGCTGCCGCGCGACGCGGCGCTGGACCGGGTGGATGCCGCATTCGCGGCGATCGACGAGGGACAGGTAGGCGGCCGCAACGTCTGGTCCCGCGCCTATGGCGCGCGCGGCACCGTGGCGGGCGATGGCAACGCCGCCGGCTTCGACGTCGGCAATGGCGGGTTGCTGCTCGGTGCGGACGGCCTGGTGAGCCGCGAGGTCTTCCTCGGCGTGCTGGCCGGGATCGGTGGGATGACGGTCGATCTGCCCGCGCGGGACTCGACGACCGCAGCAACGAGCTACCAGCTCGGCCTCTATGGCGGCGCAGCGTTGGGCGAGGTCCGGTTGGCCTTCGGCGCGGCCGTGGCCGCCCATGCGGTGTCGGTCACCCGCGCGCCGAGCTTCACTGGCTTCGAGGCGACGGTCTCCGCGGACTACGCCACCACGACGGCACAACTGTT
>JAEUMC010000680.1 GCA_016793415.1 Devosia sp.
AGGCGCTCCAATCGAAGGACCGGCCGCGCCCGTAGGCGCGACCGGCTGGGAGGAACCGGCTTACTTGCTGGCCCAGTAGTCGGCGTTGATGGTCTGCATGGTCTTCATCGACTCGGCCGCCTGCTCGGGGGTCGGGTTGAACATGAAGGCACCCATGGCGGCGACCAGATCACCCTGGATCTGCGACGGCACCGCTTCCCACCAGCGCACCAGCGCCCGCGGCTTGGCGGCAGCGACCAGCTCCTTGTTGGCCTCGATGGTGGCGTTGGGCGCCTGGGCCTTGAGGTTGCCGTTGTAGACCTGCACGGTCGAGCCGAGCGCATTGGCGGCATCAGCCCCCATCAGCGACTGCACCGCCTTGCCGAGGTTAGGATCGGCGTCGAGCGCCGCCTTGGAGACGACGATCGGCGAAGCCTCGACGATCACCGACTGCTGCACATCCGGCGACAGCGACGGCATCAGGAAGGTCTTGAAGTCCTTGCCCGGCTCCATCCCGGCCTCGGCGAACGAGCCCGAGTGCCAGTCGCCGACGAGGAACATCGCCGCCGACTTGTCGACGAAGAACTTCTGGTCGTCCTGCTCGCGCGGGTCGGTGAAGTAGCCCTTGGCGTACATCTCGCCCCACACCTTGAAGGCGTTCTGCACGTCCGGGCTGTCATAGGCGACCGAGCCGTCGGTCAGGCCGACGAACGAGTCGGGGTTGGTGCCCAGCACCAGCTGGCTGAACCAGATGAACGGCATCCAGCCGCCCGAGGCCGGCCCGTTGATCGGGGTGAAGCCGGCGGCCTTGAGCTTGTCGCAGGCATCGATGAATTCGGCCCAGGTGGTCGGCGGCGCGGCGATGCCAGCCTTCTCGAAGGCGGCGGTGTTGTAGAACATCACCCAGTTGGCCACGTTGAGCAGCACGCCGTAGGGCTTGCCATCCACCGACACCAGTTCCTTCTGGTCAGCCGAGAAATCGCCGTCGGCGATCGCCTGGTCCCAGTACGGGGTGAGGTCGGCGGCGATGCCGGTGGCGACCAGGTCGCTCAGTTGCTGGCCGTTCCACCAGGTGAAGAAGGCCGGCGCGTTGTTGCCGGCGATCGAGGTCTGCATGAACGCCTGGTACTTATCGGTCGGCGTGATTTCCTGCAGCTTGATCGTGGCGCCCGAGGCGGCGCTGGCGCCTTCCGCCAGCTTGGTCATGCCGGCGTTCCACGGGGTCTTGTCGGAGTAAAGGGCGAGATCGGCGGCGAACGCCGTGCCCGTCGAAAGCGCCGCAGCCAAGCTCACGGCGGTGATAGTCCTCATAAACGACATGTCTCTCTCCCTTGTCGTTGTTCCCGCTGCCCCTTAGCGGAGCAGCGAATTCTGGCTTTCGTTGTCGAAGACGTGGACGCGCGTGCCATCGATGCGGAACCGCACCGATTGGTTCGGCTCGAGCGCACGCGGATGCTGCATGCGTGCGACGATCTCGGTCCCCCCGAGATCGGCAAACAGCAGGCTTTCGTTGCCGAGCATCTCGGCGAAGCTCACTTCGGCACTGAAATCGGCGCCCAGCTCGGGCCGCGTGCCGTGCCCTTCCGGCACGATGTCCTCCGGCCTGATCCCCAGCGTCACTGCTGTGCCCTGGGTCGGTAGCGCGAAGCGATCTGCCGGCACCGCGATATCGAGCCCGGCGGCCCGGATGGTGTTGCCCGGTCCGACCTCGGCCGGCAGCATGTTCATCGACGGCGCGCCCATGAAGCCGGCGACGAACATGTTGGCCGGGCGCTCGAACACTTCGAGTGGGGTGCCGATCTGCGCTACCCGTCCGTCGTTCAGCACCACGATCTTGTCGGCCAGCGTCATCGCCTCGACCTGGTCGTGCGTGACGAACACCACGGTGGCGCCGAGCTGGCGCTGCAGTCGCTTGATTTCGATGCGGGTCTGGTTGCGGAGCTTGGCGTCGAGGTTCGAAAGCGGCTCGTCGAACAGGAACACTTTCGGTTCGCGCACCATGGCGCGCCCGATGGCGACGCGCTGCCGCTGTCCGCCGGACAGCTGGCTCGGCCGGCGATCCATATAGGGGTCGAGCCCCAGCATCTTCGCCGCCTCGCCGCGGCGCCGGGCGATCTCCTCCTTCGGCACGCCGCTGATGCGCAAGCCGAAGCCGAGATTGTCAGAGACGCTCATATGCGGGTAGAGCGCGTACGACTGGAACACCATCGAGATGCCGCGATCGCGCGACGGCAGGTCGTTGACCAGCTTGCCGTCGATCTTCAGCTCGCCATGCGAGATCGTCTCGAGCCCGGCGATCATCCTCAGGATCGTCGACTTGCCGCAGCCGGAGGGGCCGACCAGCACCACGAAGGTGCCGTCCTCGATGTCGAGGTCGACGCCCTTGATGGCGACGTACTCGCCGTAGATCTTGATGATGTCGCGGAGGGTAACGGTTGCCATGGCGCCTCTTATCGTCCGGCTGGGTCGGCGTAGCGCATCTCGGGCTGGATCGAGTACCAGTCCGGACGCTGCGGATCGCGGTCATAGGTGTAGCCGCCGACCTCGCGGTAATAGGCGGCGTATTGAGCGAGCTTCTCGCGGTCGACCTCGACGCCGAGCCCCGGCGCCTTGGGCAGCGCGATCTCGCCGTCGACATATTTGAGCTTGCCGCCGACGATGATGTCGTCGAGCAGGTGATGGTAATGCGCGTCGGCCGCAAAGCTCATGTTGGGCAGCGCTGCGCCGAGGTGCAGCATCGAGGCAAGCTGGATGCCGAGCTCGCCCGAGGAATGGACGCTGGCGCCGAACTGGAAGGTTTCGAGCACCTGGCCGGCCTTGTAGGCCTGCCGCAGGCCACCCCAGAACGTGGTGTCGAGGAGGATCACGTCCACCGCGTCATGCTTGATGCAGCTGGCCAGCTGCTCGAAATTGACCACCACGGTGTTGGTGGCGGTGGGGATCGAGATGCGGTCGCGCAGGCGCCGCATGCCTTCGAGCCCGAAGCACGGATCCTCGAAATAGTCGTTGCGGATGTGCTCGATCTCTTTGGCCACCCAGATCGAGTCCTCGACCGACCACACCGAATTGGGGTCGAGACGGAAGCGGTCGCCGGGCAATGCCTCGGCAATCGCCGAGAACACTTCAACATCGTGCTCGGGGGCGAACACGCCGCCCTTCAGCTTGTGCGACTTGAAGCCGTGCAGCTGCTTCTGCCGCTTGGCTTCCTTGACCAGCGCCTCGGCCGAGAACTCGTCGCCAAAACCGTTCTTCTCGTTGCCGTAGCGGTAGAACAGGTAGCTGGCGAACGGGATAGACTCGCGTAGCGCCCCGCCGATCAGGTCGCAGGCTCGGACTCCCAGCGCCTTGCCGGCCACGTCCATGCACGCCATCTCCAGCGCCGCATGCAGCTGCATGCGTGAATTGTAGAGGCTCGCCACCGGGTTCATGATCTTCCAGCGCAACTGCTCGAGCTGCAGCGGGTCATGCCCCTTGAGGTAAGGCAGCAGACCCTTGACCGCGGCTTCGGCGCTCTCGCCGCCGCCACCCAACTCGCCCCAGCCGGAAATCCCTTCGTCGGTCACCACCTCGACGATGGTGCGCACGAACCGCCCCCAATGGGCGCCCGACGCATGCCGCAGCGGTGCCTCGAGCGGCACGGCGACGGTGGTGGCCTTGATGTCGACGATTTTCATTCGGGCGGAACTCTCGGCTTTTCCAGGGCAGGGAGGCGGTTGGATCGCCGATCCCCGGTGCTGTTTTTGTCGCATCCGGTGTCGGTGTCGTCCGCCCTTGCCAAGACGTTGTAGGTCTACCATACTAGTTGTGTCAATCGCCCTCGATCCTGTTCCAAACGAACGGGCTTGGCAAGCGCCGACAGGGCGCACGGGGGCAATGACGGGGAAAAGCGGGAGGGACGTCGTGCCGATTTACGCATTCACCGGGAGCCTGACCCGCTCGATGCCGCAATACGGCGCGGCCAATGGCGAGGGCATTTCGCGGTTGAGCTTCGACGACCAAGCCGGCCGGCTGGATGCGATCGATCTGGTCGGCGGCGTCGACGACACCGCCTGGCTGGTGACCGACGCGGCGCGTGGTCGCCTCTACTCGACGTGCGAGATCACCGGCACCCAACAGAGCGCCATCGCCGCCTACGCCGTGGAGCCGGCCGGGCTGCGGTTGCTCAACCGGCAGCCGACGCTCGGCAACGAGGCCTGCCATGCCAGCCTCTCGAGTGACGGAAAATTCCTGCTGGTCGCCAACTACAACGGCGCCAACCCCGAAGGCTGGCCCGACGCGGCGCTCAGCGTCTTTCCGATCGCCGGCGACGGCTCGCTCGGCGCCGCGGTCGCGAGCGTCCGCCACACCGGCAGCGGCCCCAATGCGGCGCGCCAGACCACGGCGCATGCCCATTGCGTCGTGTCAGCGCCGTCGGGTGACATCGTCTATGTCGCCGATCTCGGCATCGACCGGCTCGTCGCCTATCGCCTCGGCGCCGATGGCAGCCTGAGGCGCGAGCCCGCCCGCGATTTCTCCCTGCCACCCGGTCTCGGCCCGCGCCACCTGGTGTTCTCTAGTGATGGGCGCGCCATCTTCATGGTCAGCGAGCTGATCCCCACCGTGGTCAGCCTTGCCGTCGACCCGGCGACTGGCGCGCTCACCCAGCGCGACAACTTCGCCATCCCGTCGCTCGACGGCGGCATCGTTCAACCGGCCGGTATCGTGCTCAGCGCCGATGGCCGCCACCTGTTCGTCGGCCTACGCGTCTGCAACGACATCCTGGCGCTCCGTATCGACGCGAGCGGCAAGCTCACGCAGACCGGCCGTTGGCCAAGCGGTGGCGCGACGCCGCGCGACCTCGCCTTCTCGCCCTCCGGCCGCCACCTCGTGGTCGCCAACCAGGATTCCGATCGGCTGACGGTGTTCGCCGTCGATCACGCCGCCGGCACCTTGTCCGAGCCCCTGCAGCATTTCGATGTCGGCACGCCGATGTCGGTCAAACTCGCCGCCTTCTAGGCGGCTTCGTCCTCACTCCGGTCATCAGAGCCACCCATGATCAACGAAATCCTCTTCGTCCATCACAGCCATACCGACATCGGCTACACCCACCCGCAGCCGGTGGTAATGGAGCTGCATCGCCGCTTCATCGACGAAGCCCTCGATATCGCCGAGCGCACCGCCGATTACCCCGATGACGCCAAGTTCCGCTGGACCTGTGAAGTCACCGGCGGAACCATGGACTGGTGGGTGAACGCCGGTAATGCCGACCGCGACCGCTTCCTCGCCGCGGTGAAGCGCGGGCAGATCGAAGTGGCCGGCATGGGCTGGCACATGACCCCGCTGATGGACCATTCCATGGTCCTCGATGTGCTGAAGCCGCTGAAATTCTTCCGCGAACTCGGCATCCCGGTGCGCTCGGCCATGAACACCGACGTCAACGGCCTGCCCTGGGGCGTCGTCGATGCGCTGCTCGATCACGGCATCACCGGCATCTCGATGGCGATCAACGAGCATTATGGGCATGCGCTGAAGCCCTGGCCGCGCGCCTTCAACTGGCAGGCCCCCGGCGGTCGCAGCATCACCGCCTATAACGGCTTCATCTACGGCGTCACCTCGGACCGCAGCCTGCAGATCCCCACCAACATGGAAGAAGCTCGCGCCCGCGTGCCGCGCTGGGCCAAAAAGTGGGAGGCGACCGGTTATCCGCATCCATTCCTGATGATGCAGATCACCAACGTGCGTTACCACGACAACGGTTCGCCGCAGGCGGCGCTGCCCGATTTCATCCGCAACTTCAACGAGGGCAACGCTTCGACCGGCGGCATCAAGCTCAGGCTCGGGACGATCAGCGAGTTCTTCGACCGTGTCCGCCAGCAGCCGGCAGACACCATTGAGACGCTGCGCGGCGACTGGACCGACTGGTGGAATTTCGGCGCCGGCTCCACCGCGCACGAAACCGCCCAGGCGATGCGCGGCCAGCGCGATCTCGATGCGGCGACCGGCCTCGATGCCTGGCATCCCAACGAAGCGCCGCGCCGGCGCGCGATGTTGCACGATGTCGCCCGCAAGGGCCTCGCGCTCTACGCCGAGCACACCTGGGGCGCCGACCGTTCGATCACTCAGCCGTACTCGCCCGAGACCCGCACCCAGCAGCTGCTGAAGCTCGCCACCGTGGCCGAGGGCGCCAGCGTTGCCCGCATGCTGCGCCGCGACGGGCTCGAGCGTCTCGGCATCGAAGCCGGCGGCGACGAGCCGACGCTGCTGGTCTACAACCCGCACGGCTTTGCGGTGAAGCAGTCGGTCCGGCTGCCCTACCTGCCACCGATGACCGATGCGCCCGACCCGAAGCGCGGTTTTGGGCTCGAGGACCTGGTGCCTACCGGCCCCTCGTCGCATCGCATCCAGCGCCAGGACGTGGTGACCTCCGACCTGCCCGAGCATGGTGCCTACTACACCGCGCCCATCGAAGTGCCGGCGCTGAGCTACGTCACCATCCCGGCCGCTAAAGCTTCCGCGATGTCCAACGGCAAACTCTCGGCGAGGGATGGCGTGCTGTCGAACGGCCGCCTCACCATCAGCCTGGACGCCAAGGGTGGCCTCAATTCGCTGAAGCTCGACGGCACCGAATATGCCGGCGCCGCGAGCGAGCACTTGAAGTTCGGCGTGCCGGTGCTGGAGCGCGTCGCCTCCGGCATCCGCACCGACATGTTCGGCCAGGTCGACCTCGAGTCGCCCGATTGGCACCTCGCCTGGCATCGCGACTGGCAGGCGGAGCGCTTCGACGGCAAGCTGGTCACGACCAGCGAAGCGGTCGAGCGCGGCAGTGCCCGCATCGTCCAGAGTTTCGAACTGCCCAATGGCGACAAGGTCGACGTGCTCTATCGCCTCGTCGGCGACGAGCCGGTGCTGCATGTCGAAGCCACGGTCACCAAGCAACCGATCGTCGAGCCGCACGCTGTCTACCTGCCGATGCCGACAGCGCTGGCTCAGGGCTGGGACGCCCATTACGAGACCGGTGGCGCGGTGGTGAAGCTCGACGACGAGCAACTGCCCTATGCCAGCCGGCACTACATCACGGCGCAGCGCTTCATCCGCATCGGCGACGCCAGCTCAGAGGTGACGGTCGCTTGCCCGGATGCACCGCTCTGGCAGGTCGGCGGCTACACCTTCGGCCGCTTCGGCGATCCCGATGGTCGCGTCACCCGCGAGCGCCCGACGCTCGTCGCCTGGCTCACCAACAACTACTGGAGCACCAATTTCCAGGCCGACCAGGGCGGGCAGACCAAGTACCGCTTCACCTTGGTGCCGTCGCCGCGCCGCGAACTCGGCGCTTCGGCCCAGGCGGCGCTGAGCTACGCCCAGCCGCTGGCGACCCATGTCTTCGCCGAACGCGGCCCGGTCCGCGACACGGCGGCGAGCCTGCTGCAGCTCGACCTCGGCACGGCGCTGCTGACCCGGCTCGAGGCCGATGGCGACGGCGTGGCGCTCACCGTGCTCAACCCCGGCGATGCCGAAGTGCGGGCGAAGCTCGGCGCCGGCAGTTTCAAACCTACCAAGGCCAGCCGCACGCCACTTTCGGGAGGTGCCGGCGAGGCTCTGCCGGTCAACGGCGGCGCCGTCAGTTTCACCATCGCGCCACGCGCCTGGACCCGCATTGCCCTGAGCTGATTGTACTTTGAGGAGGACTAACCCCGTGAGCAAGATCAAGACGATCTACATCTGCAACCACGCCCATACCGATATCGGCTTCACCGACTATCAGGAGCTGGCCTTGCGCCAGCATGGCGAGTTCGTCGGTCAGGCGCTCGATCTGATCGAGGCCACCGACCGCTATCCGGCCGAAGCGCAGTATCGCTGGACCGTCGAGACCACCGGGCCGTTCCTCCGCTATCTCCGGCAGGCGAGCCCGTCCGAGGTGGCCCGCTTCCGGCACTGGCACGAGCAGGGCCGGATCGACATTGCCGGCATGCAGTACAACATGACGCCGCTGCTCAATGTCGAGCAGATGCACCGCTCGCTTTATCCGCTGCGGGCGCTGCGCGACGAGTTCGGCTTTCATGTCGAAGCCGCCATGCAGGATGACGTCAACGGCGTCAGCTGGCTCTATGCCGACCTGCTCGCCGAGCTCGGCATCAAGTTCTACACCGCCGCCATCAACCCGATCCGTGGTGCCCGCCCAAAACCGTTCCCCGGCGCTTTCCGCTGGGAAGGCCCGAGCGGCAAAAAGGTGCTGGCCTGGAACGGCTACCACTACCTGTTCGGCCGCAGCCAGGCCGGGCTCGGCAACTGGGACCTGGTCGATCGCCTGCTGCCGCGCTGGATCGACGAGCTCGAGAACGACGCGAGCTATCCGTTCGATTTCCTCTACTGCGAATCCACCCACCCGGTACGCGTCGACAACGGCCCGCCCGATGCCCGCATGCCGGATTTCGTCCGCCGCTGGAACGACGAGCGCAAGAACGTCCGGATGGAGTTCATCACCGTCACCGATTTCGGCCGGCTGCTGGAACAGAAGTACGCCAAGGTCATCGGCACGCAGCGCGGCGACTGGACCGATCACTGGGCCGACGGGGTTGGCTCCTCCGCCTTCGAGGTCGGCGTCAACCGCGCCGCGCACGAGATCGTCGGCATCGGCGAAGCGCTGGAAGCCTGGCGCCGCAGCAAGGGGCAGGGCGACTGGAATGCCGATCAGGCGGCCAGCATCTACGAGTCGATGACGCTGTTCGACGAGCACACCTGGGGTGCCTACTCGTCCGTGGAAGCGCCGCATTCGCTGTTCAGCCAGGCGCAGTGGAACCGCAAGGCCGGCTTCGCCTACACCGCCGCGATGGAAGGCCATGGCGGCGTCGCCAAAGCCGCAAACGCACTGGCTGCGCCGCTCGGGACCAAGGGCCCGGAAGGCATCTTCAACCTCGGCAACCTCGACCCCAAGGAGGCCTTCAAGGCCTCCGGCATCGACGAAGTGCTGGTGTTCAACACGCTGCCCTGGGAGCGGAAAGTCATCGTCGAGGAGCCCGAGCCGCGTGGCGGCGCCGCGCCGGTCGGCATGCTCGACACCTTCTTCAACCGCCGCAGCACCTGGGGCGGCCCGCGCCCCTACCCGGAAATCCGTCGCGTCGCCGGCACCATCCCGCCGATGGGCTACGCCTTCCTCGACCTGAAGAAGGGCGTGCCGGCCGGCGATCTCAAGGCCAATGGCGATACCATCGAGAACCGGCACTATCGCATTCGCATCGACGGCAGGACCGGCGCCATCGCCGAACTGTTCGACAAGGCGCAGGGCCACGATTTCGCCGGCCAATACCAGGGTTGGGGGCCGGGCGAGTACGTCTACGAGACGGTCGATTCCCCCGACGATCGCCTCGCCATCGCCGATATCAGCTTCGACAAGCCGGAATTCTTCACCGGCCACACCGACACCCCCTGGAAGCGCGAAACCGCGAACAAGGTGGCGCTCGATGCGGCGAAGATCTTCGAAGGCCGTGCCTCGATTACGGTCCACATCGAAGCCCCCGGCGTCTCCGCCGCGACCGTGGTCTATGCGCTCGATGCCGATACCAAATGCGTCGTCGTCGACTGGAGCATCGACAAACTCGAGCATGCCGATGCCGAAGCGGTGTTCGTCGCCTTCCCGTTCAACCTCGGTAAGCCGGAATTCCTGCTCGATCTCAATGGCATTCCGGCGGTGCCCAACACCGACCAACTCGATGGCGCCGCCAAGGACTGGTATCCGGTCGGGCGCTGGGTCGATGTCAGCGACAACAAGCGCGGCGTCACCGTGGTGCCGCTCGATGCGCCGCTGGCGCATCTGGGTGGCATCACCACCGGCAAGTGGAACCGTACCTTGCAGCCGGAGGGCCCGACCATCATGAGCTGGGCGCTCAACAACCACTGGCTGGTGAACTTCAAGTCGGCGCAATCCGGTCGCATCCCGCTGCGCTATCGCCTCACCACGCACGAAGGCGCGGCCGATGCAGCCGCCGCGGCGAAGTTCGCCGCCGAAGTCGCGACCCCACCGGTGGCGATGCGCGACATCAAGCCGACGGGCAAGCTCAGCGACAGCTTCTTCGGCACCGACGAGAAATCACCGGTGCTGGTCACCGTGAAGCCCGGTGAGGATGGCGGCTGGGTGGCGCTGCGCCTGCAGAACCTCTCGGCCAAACCTGCGAAGCAGACGGTGACCTTCACCGGCAACCCGGCAGCGGCCCGCAGTGCCGACCCGATCGAGCACCCGGGTGCGGCGCTGGAGCTGAAGGGCAAGGCGCTGACTGTCGAGGTGGCGCCGCGGGAGATCAGGACGGTGCTGGTGCGGTTTACGCCGGAGGGGTGATCGCCCGGCCGGAGCGCGTGGCCCACCCCCACCCTTGATCCCTCCCCACAAGGGGGAGGGAGACCCGACTGTTGCTTCGGTTCTTTCGACTCCCTCCCCCTTGTGGGGAGGGTAGCGCAGCTAGGCGAAGCCGTAGCGAAGCTGGGTGGGGGTAAGCCGCAACCTCGATACCTAAACCACCTCAGCCGCCTCCACCGCGATCCGATAACGCGTTATGAACCGCTCCCCCGCGCTGAACCGCCGCGCCGTCTTCGTGCCCCGCCGGGAAATCGGATTATCCGCCGCCGAGATCTGCGGCCCCAGGTCGAACGCCGAGCAGATCGGCTCGAACCCCAGCGCCAGGTGACGGCCGTTCCACGGCGCCATCTGCCTTCCGCGGTTCGACATCCAGAGCAGGGCGCTCGGATAGTGCTCCTTGTTCCAGCTCAGTCGCACCCGATAACCCTCGGCGCTGTTCCACAGCGAGGCGGTGCCCGGCATGTCGAGAAGCTGCAGGATTTCCTCGGTCGCCTGCGCCAGCGGCACACTGCTGACATCGAGCCGCGACCCGTCCTTCAGCGCCACATCGCGCCACGGCGTCTGGAACTGCCCCTGCTCGAAGATCGAGGTGTCATCGACCGGTCCGGGGAAAGTCGCCCCGGTGATCTCGTTACCCACCTCGATATGCATGGCGCCGACCTTCGTCGGCAGCCGGAACGAGGGATGGAGGCCCATCGGCAGCGTACAATCGGCCCGCACGTCGATGCTGAGCTCGAAATCCAGCGCTGTGGTTTTCGGATCAGGTGTAACGCGGCGGTGCAGCGCCTTGATCGGGTGACCATCGGGGTAGGTGATGCTCAGCCCGATACTGCCATCGGCGGCAGTCTCGAACTGCCAGTCATGGTTGGAGCTGAACCCATGCGGATCGGTGTCGATTGTCGGACTTGCCGTCGAACCCGGCCAGTCGCCCTTTGCCGGGCGATCCCCGTCGAGCCCGAACGGCACGCAGGGCCATTCACCG
>JAEUMC010000654.1 GCA_016793415.1 Devosia sp.
CCATATTGCTGGAGCTTCTGCAGCACGGCACCGGCGAGCCTGCTGCTCAGCCAGAAGAAATCGTCCACCAGGCGTTCGGCGGGGATGGCGATCAGGTCGATGCCAAGTCCGTAGGTCGCGCCGATGACATCATTGACGTCCGCCTCGGCGGCGATCACCGGCCCGTCGTAGAAGCCGACCGTTACGCCCTTGATCGCGGTGCTCTGCATCAGATCAGTCCCAGTTTCGCCAGCTCCTCGGCGAGTTCGAGCGAACCTTCTTCCTCGAAACCGCCCTTGCCGATATCGGCCGGCGCATCCTTTGGATCAAGGTAGCGCCAGCCCTGAAACGGCGACTTGGGCCGCGGGATGGTGCGCACCATGTCCGGCGCCATGATGATGTCGCAGCACTTGAGACCCTGCTCATCGACGGCCTCGGCCAGCCTGAGGATCGGCTGGCGGCAGCGGATCACTCCGGAGATCACCCAGTAGATCGAGCCCTGCCCTTCCATCTCGTCGCGGCGCTTGGGCATGGTGCGGGTGCGATGGACGTGGACATCCTCGCCATAGTCGGCGCCCCACCAGTGGGCGCGCTCGTTGCGATAGGACTCGAGCTCTTCCAGCGTCGCAACGCCGACGCAGAGCTTGATCATGTGCATCATGCGTTGCCGGCCACGTCCCGCCTGGCGAGGATCATATCGATCTCGTCCTGCTCGACCACCCACGGCTCCTTCACCGCTTCGGCGAACCACTCCTGGAAGGCCGGCAAGGCGTAGATGGCCTCGACATATTCCTGTGCCAGGTCGCTCACTGGCAGTTCGTAGGTGCGGATGCGGGTCGCCACCGGCGCGAACATGGCGTCGGCGGCATTGAACGCGCCGAACAGGTATGGGCCGCCCGAGCGCGACAGCAGGTCGCCCCAGATCCGCTCGATACGCTTGAGGTCATTGGCAACAGTATCGAAATCGACCTTGCCCGGGTGGGAGGCCCTGAGATTCATCGGCGCCGCATCGCGCAGCGCCAGGAAGCCGCCATGCATCTCGGCCGCGGCCGAACGTGCATAGGCCCGCTCGACCCGGTTGGAGGGCCAGATGCCCTTGGCCGGGTACTTGTCATGCAGGTACTCGATGATTGCCGTGGTTTCGGGCAGCATCACGTCGCCATCGACCAGCACCGGAACCTTGCCGCTTGGGGATTTCTTGCGCAGGTTCTGCTGCCAGCCCTCGCCGTTGAGCAGCACCAGCTCCTCATCGAACGGGATACCGAAATGGCGGAGCACCAGCCAGGCGCGCAGCGACCAGCTCGAGTAATTGCGGTTGGCGAAGATCAGCTTCATGGGTCGGCCTCAAAAAAGCGGAAGGGCGCCGAGTGGCCCGGCGCCCTTCCAAAATTCTGTACTATCGAAGGACCTTCAGGTCCAGTTGCACCCCGTCCTAGGCGCCGGCAACGATAGTGAACACGAGTGACATGGCCAGCAAACAGACGAGCGTCCAGGACACTGTCGGTAAGGCGGAACGCCACCATTCGGTCTTTGATTGGCCTCGCATCAAAGCTCCTTCTTGCCGTTCTCGGGCTGCCGCAACCACACTTGGTGACGGAATTGCGACAGTAATGATTCGTTAACTCGGCAAGGGCGTGGTTGGGAAGTGGCGGGAAAGCCACAGTGGATAGGTCGAGTATCCCTGTGGAAAGCGGTTCAGAACAGCCCGAACCAGAGCCCGGCCAAGCCCAAAAACGCGAAGAATCCAATCACATCGGTGACGGTGGTGACGAACACCGAGGAGGCGATCGCGGGGTCGACCTTCAACCTGTTGAGGGCCAGCGGGATCAAAATTCCAGCGCTGCCCGCCGCAATCATGTTGATGATCATGGCCAGCCCGATGACGATCCCGAGGCTGGGGTTGGCATAGCGCAGCCAGGTGACGGCACCGATCAGCACCGCGAAGATGCAGCCATTGAGAAAGCCGCCGGTCACCTCGCGCAGGATCAGCCGGCGGACCCTGCCCCGGTCGAGGTCGCGCGTCGCGAGCGCCCGCACCGTCACGGTCATGGTCTGGGTGCCCGCATTGCCGCCCATCGAGGCGACGATCGGCATCAATGCCGCCAGCGCTACCATCTGCTCGATGGTGGCGTTGAACAGGCTGATGACGAACGAGGCGAGCATGGCAGTGAACAGGTTCACCACCAGCCAGGGGGCGCGGCTCCGCACCGTCGACAGCACGGTGTCCGACAGCTCTTCGTCGCCCGCCACGCCGCCGAGCAGCTTGATGTCCTCGGTCGCCTCCTCATGGATGACGTCGACGATATCGTCGACGGTCAGCACGCCGACCAGCCGCTTGTTTTCGTCGACCACGCCGACTTCCACCAGGTCGTAGCGCTCGAAATCGCGCGCCGCCTCCTCCTGGTCCTCGGTGGCTTCCACCGTTAGGACGTCGTGGTTCATCAGGTTCTCGATGCGCACCTGGCGCTTGGAGCGCAGGAACTTGTCGAGCGGGATGGTGCCCAGCACCCGGTAGCCGGGATCGACGACATAGAGCTGGTAGAATTCGTCGGGCAGATCCTTTTCCACCCTGAGGTAGTCGATGGTCTGGCCGACGGTCCAGAACGGCGGGATGGCAATGAAATCGGTCTGCATCCGCCGGCCGGCGGAATCTTCGGGGAAATCGAGGCTGCGCTTGAGGCTCAGCCGCTCGAAGGCCGGCAGTTGCGCGAGGATTTCCTCGCGGTCGCCGGCATCCATATCCTCGAGGATGTAGACGGCGTCGTCGTTGTCGAGGGTGGCGACGCCGCGCGCCACGTCTTCGGCCGGCAGTTCCTCGATCAGGTCGGTACGGACGTTGTCGTCGACCTCGGTCAGCGCCAGGTAGTCGAACTTGTCGCCCAGCATCTGGACCAGCGCGACGCGCTCATCCTGCTCCAGCGCCTCGAGCACGTCACCGGCATCGGCGGCGTGCAGCGGCTCCATCATCTCGGCGACGTCGTGCTCTTCGCCCGCCAGCAGGTGGGCGCGCAGCCGCTCGATCCAATCGGGATTCAGGTGATCGTCCGGACCGCGAAGCGCGTTCGGATCGGGCCGGGCTTCCCCGATTTCCGCGATGTCGGATTCATTGGTCATGGAGACCCCGGGAGGCTGGCGCTTCGGGTTGAAGGCTGGTGTAGCCAATCGGGTCGAGATGCGCCAGACTTGCGGGACCAGTCGAGCGGTTTTTTGCTTCGCCCTGAGGGAGATGGCGATGGCCCGGACGAAGGAAAGCGAGATCGGACGGATGCTGCGCCTGTGCGCCGCTCTCGGCCTGCCGGAGGTGGCGGAAGCCACCAGCTACGGCGCGCCGTCGATCAAGGTCAAAGGCAAGAACTTCGCCTCGGTGCGCGGTCCGCAGGAGATGGTGCTGCACTGCCCGCTCGAGCAGAAGGAACTGCTGATGGAAATGGCGCCCGACATCTACTGGCAGACCGACCATTTCAAGGGCTGGCCGGGCCTCTTGGTCCGGCTCGGAGTCATCGGCGACGAGGAGCTGTCGCTGCGGCTGGAGGATGCCTGGAGGTTCCGGGCGCCCAAACGGCTGGCCGACGAATACGCCGCAAACAGATCCTAGGGCGTCAGGTCCTTCGGCGGGGCGATCCCGTTGATCAGCGATGCGGTGGTCACCGTGTTGGCGAGCAGGCAGACGATGGTCATCGGCCCGACCCCGCCCGGCACCGGGGTGATGGCGCCCGCGA
>JAEUMC010000717.1 GCA_016793415.1 Devosia sp.
AGCCCTTGGCGGCGGCCCAGTCATACGCCGCGAGGCCATCGGCAAGGATGCTCGCCTCGCTCACCTCGCCGGGCGAGCCGGGAAAGCCGCGATAGTCGAAGGCAAGAAACCCATAGCCGTCGGCGACGAAGGCCTCGTAGCGCTCGTGCTCCCTGGAGAAGCTCTGGGCATTGCCGCGGAAGTAGACGATCAGCGGCTTGCCCGCAGCCGGAGGCTGATACCAACCGGTGACCGCGGAGCCATCGGTGCTCGGGATGCTTACCTGTTCGGCCTGCGCGAGCCTGGTCTCGCTCAGCGCGAACATTCGCCCGCTGCGGTCGTACTGGAAATCGCGCTGGAACACATACATGGCGCCCAGCGCCATGGCATAGGCCAGCACCGCAACGATGCCGGCCCCGATGGCGATCCGCGTGAACCGGCCCATGTGATGCCCTCCATTCGCTGAGGGGCATGCCACGGCAACGCCGCGATGTCAGCCCTGCGCGGCCTTCATCTTCTCGGGATCGAGCGCGAACTCGAAGGCCCGCTCGAACACCTCGGCCGGCTGGCAGCCGGAAACGGCAAACTTGTTGTCGAACACGAAGAACGGCACGCCCTGGATACCCTGCTGCGCTGCGGCCACTGCCAGCTCGTGGGTGATTGCCAGCTCGCGCGGATCGCGCACTGCGTCGAGCGCCTCGGCATGCGTGAAACCGTGCTTGGCTGCAATGCCGGCCAGCACCTCGTCGTCATTGATCAGCTGGTGATCCATGAAATAGGCCCAGGCGATGGCGTTGGCCAACTCGTGCTGGGTGCCCTTGGCCTTCGCCAGCCGCACCAGCGTATGGCCCTTGCGCGTCGGGAACGAACGAGGCTGCTGGCTGAGGTCGAGATCGATGCCGGTCTTTTTGGCTTCGCCCTCGACACGCGCCCACATCTCCTTGGGGTCTCGGCCATATTTCTGGCGCAGCATGTCGGCCACCACCACGCCCTCCTCGGGCGTATTGGGGTCGAGATAGAACGGATGGTTCTCCACTTCGACCACCACGTCGTCGGGCAAGGCAGCGATCGCCTGGTCGAGCCGCGCCGAGCCGACGAGGCACCACGGGCAGACGGTGTCGGTGAACAGGTCGATCTTGACGGTACGCGGCACGGGCGGTCCTCTTTGGCTGAACCGGCCACACATGGCGGCTGAACCCCGGCGGCGCAAGAACGCACACCGAGGTAACCTGCATCCTCCAGCCTGCCTATCCCCCGGTGCGCGACCTCGCCCCGCGGTAACCTGCATCCTCCGACCTGCCTATCCGTTGAAGGCCATCACTGCGCTGATGACGATGCCGGCCATGGCGAGCCGGGTGATCCAGCCCATCAGCTTGGGACTGATGGTGCCCGGTTTCGCGACGATGCCGACGATCATGGCGATCAGCACCACCGCCACCAACCCCATCTTGATGAAGAACCAGACGCTCTGCCCCTCGAACCCGCCGTAGCGCACGTAGACCATGGCGATGCCGGTGAGCAGCAGCAGGCCGAAGGCGATGCGGGCGTTGATCGAAAGGCGCTTGCCGATACCGCCGAGCAGCGGCCGTGCGTCGGGCGGCGCCGCGGCGATGCGGCTACCGATCAGCGGCGCCACGATGGTGGTGGAGATGGCCAGCCCGAAGGCCGCCAGATGCACGATGAGGAGGAGATTGAACGTCAGGTCCATGACTGCCGAGCCCTTTGCTGGGAAGGCAGACTGGATACGACCTCAAGCGAAGTTGAGGTCAAGGGGCGATCACCAGTTTCGATGCGTGGTAATGGCGAGCCAGATGGCGATACCCAGCAGCACGAGGCCGAAACCGATCCCCGCCCGGCTGCGGATCCTCTCCGAGGCCAGCAACGGCTGCAGCGTACTGGCAAGCACGACGATCCCCAGATGCACGACGGTCGCGACCGCCACATAGACTAGCGTCAGCACCAGCGACTGCCGGCCGGCCGGCGCATCCGCCGAGATGAAGTTGGGCATCACCGCGATGTAGAACACCGCCGCCTTGGGGTTGAGCAGATTGCTGACGAGACCGCGGCCGAAATACCCCATGAGGTTCCGTTCGCCGCCATTGTCCTGCAGCGGCTTCTGGGCCTCGCGGTAGCTGTCCCAGGCGAGCCAGACCAGGTAGGCGACACCGCCCCAGCGCAGCGTCTCGTAGAGCCAGCGCGTCTCGCTGATGATGCTGCCGAGCCCGAAGCCCGCCGCCAGCCCGAGCAACAGCAGCCCCAGCGCCACCCCGGCGACGGCCGCGAGTCCGGCCCGCCGCCCGCGATCGATGCTGAGCACCGCAAGATACCCCATATTGGGACCCGGCGTGAGTTCGATGACGAACGCCGTCAGGATGAATGGCAACAGAGTTTCGAGCATCGGTTGGTTGCGCCTGTGCTAGTGCCGTTGCCGGGCAGGCAGCCCAGCCTGTTCGAGCGTCCGCTCGATGATGACCAGAGCGGTGTCCTCGCGCCCTTCCGGCGGCGCCAGTGTCATCGGCACCCTGACCGGGCGCGGCGCCGCCTTGAGGTGATGAAAGATGCTCTGCGTCATCTTGAGCTCGGGACTGAACGGCACCTCCAGGTTGATGCGCGCATAACAGGTCACCGCCTCCCCGGTCACCAGCAGCACATGGTTGACCACCCCGGCTTTCCAGATCGGCAGATAGTTGCTGGCGCCCTCGACCACCACGGCGCGCGGACCCGCCGCCAGCAGCCTGTCATAGGCCGCCGCATGGGCGCCGCGCGCGAGCGTGGGCGCATCGAGGAACCCGAACGTCGTGGCTTCCATCGCGGCCAGCGGAACCCCTATCCCACACAGCAGCTCGACCACATCGCTGCGCTCCAGCAGGGTTCTGGCATGGTCGTGATAGAGATATCGGACATTGCCCAGGGTGCGAGAGCCGATGCGCATCAGCACCGGCCGGCCGTAGACCGGGTAGCTCAGCATGTACAAAGGGCCAACCACGTCCATCATCGATGGTGGAGTCAGGGGCGAGGCGGAGGTCAGGTGCTCGGCATCGCCTCCGCATATCTCGCAGCCGCTGCGCGTGACCTGCCCGGCGCCGAACTCCACCGCCTCCTGCAGCAGGAAACCGCCGAACGGTTTGAAACCGACCGCCGGACAGCCTTGCCGGTTGAGAGAGCGGATGAGAGCGGCGGCAATAGTGGTCTTTCCGACATGCGTGTCGGGACCGATGACCCAGAAGATTTCAGGTGACGGCGATTGAGCCGCCATGCCCGTCCCCTCGTCGGTGCGGCGCCGGGATGGCGCCGCTACGCTCTAGAAATCCGAACCTGGGACAAGGCAGCGTACATCCCAAACGGTGAATGCTCTAGTGCCCCAGCGCCTTGACGATGTCTTCGGTGACCTTCTTGGCATCGCCGAACAGCATCATGGTGTTGTCGCGGAAGAACAGCTCGTTCTGCACGCCCGCATAGCCGGCCGCCATGCCGCGCTTGATGAACAGCACAGTTCCGGCGTCCTCGACGTTGAGCACCGGCATACCGTAGATCGGCGAAGTCTTGTCGGTCTTGGCTGCAGGGTTGGTGACGTCGTTGGCGCCGATGACGAAGGCCACGTCGGTCTGCGCGAACTCGGAGTTGATGTCCTCGAGCTCGAACA
>JAEUMC010000757.1 GCA_016793415.1 Devosia sp.
CGTCGCCGAGCGCGGCATCGCTGCACTCACTTTTCAGGCACTGGCCGGAGCGCTGGGGGTATCCAAGCAGGCGATCATCTACTGGTACCCCAACAAGTGGGAGCTGATCCGGGATTTCTCGCTGCCGGAACTGAAGGCGGAAGCCGACGTGCTGATCGCGGCCGTGGCGCCGGCGAAATCCGGCGCCGAGGCGACGGACCGCTTCGTTCGCGCCCTCGTGGCGCACCATCTCGCCGACCTCGGCCGGTTCCGCATGCTCTATCTCGCGCCGCAGTTCGATGAGCGCGCCGCGGTGCCGGGAGCAGGAGAGCTGCTGGCGCCGATTCATGCGGCGACCTCGTCGATGTACAGTGCCCTCGCGGCCAAGCTTGCGGCGGATCCGGACTTCGGCACCGCGGAGGCGGCGCGGCGAATGGCCGTCGCCGCACACATGGCAGGCATCGGCTTCATCACCATGGTGGCGCTGGCCGATGCCATGGATGACCCCATGGCCCACCGCATCGAGGCGATGCTCGATGCACTGGTGGCGCTGTTGACCCGAACGCCGGCCGCTGCACAATAGCCGTCAACCCGGAGGTTATGTGGTGGCCGAAATCCTTTCCCTGTCGAAAGCCCGCAAGGCCAAGGCGCGCGCGGTCAAGGAGCAGACGGCGGCGCAGAACCGGGTGAAGTTCGGGCGAACCAAGGCGGAGCGGCAACTGGAGAAGGCCCGGGACGCTCTGGAGACCCAGCGTATCGATGCCCATCGGCTAAAGCCCGAGGACTCCGAGGGGTAGGGAAATTCGCCTCCCGTTGCGCTAGCCTGCCGGCATGAGCGTGACGAGACCCCGGGGGCGACCGCCCTATGCTGATAGCTTGACGCCCGCTGAATGGCGGATCGCCAACGCCATCCGGCATGGCGGAACCGATCGGACGATCTCGAAGCGGCTTGGGATCAGCAGCGACGCGGTGAAGTTCCACGTCGGCAATATCCTGGGCAAACTCGGCCTTGCCGATCGGCGGGCGCTGCGGCAATGGGCCGGCGTGCCGCAGGCGAGTACGCTCGGGCAACGCAGACAGCGGGGAGACGACATGGCGCCGGCAGCAGAAGTCCTGGAGCGCGATGAGCTTGGCTGGGGGACGATCGGACAACTCTCCCGCTCGGTCCGCGACATCGCCGCGTCCGAGGCCTGGTATCGCGATGTGCTGCGGCTGCCGCACCTCTACACGTTCGGCAACCTTGCCTTCTTCGACTGCGGCGGCACCCGGCTGATGCTGAGCGCCGGCGAGAAGCTCGAGGCCGACGGCTATGTGATCTATTTCCGCGTGCCCGATATCCATGCCGCGCATCGCGAACTCACCGAGCGCGGGGCGGTGTTCCAGGCAGCGCCACACATGATTCACCGTCATGCCGATGGCACCGAGGAATGGATGGCGTTCTTCGCCGACAACGAGGGCCGCCCGCTCGGCATCATGTGCCAGGTCCGGCTGGCCTGACGGTTACATCCCTGTTCCTTGAAATGCGCCGCCGCATGATGCAGCTATGGGGTTAGGGCAGCGATATTGCCCTGATCGGAGCTATTGGCTTGACCACACTTTATGACTTTTCCGCTCCGCTGCTCGGCGGCCGGCAACAATCGCTCGGCGACTATCGCGACAAGGTGGTGCTGGTGGTGAACGTCGCCAGCAAATGCGGCTTCACCCCGCAATATGCGGGTCTCGAGAAGCTCTACGAGACCTACCGGGATCGCGGCTTCGTCGTTCTCGGCTTTCCGTGCAACCAGTTCGGCGAGCAGGAGCCGGGTACGGAAGCCGAAATCGCGGCTTTCTGCGACCTCAACTACAACGTCAGCTTCCCGATCTTCGGCAAGGTGCTGGTCAATGGCCGCGGCGCACTGCCGCTCTACCAATGGCTGCGCCGCAAGGCGCCGGGCCTGCTCGGCGTGCAGCTGATCCCCTGGAACTTCACCAAGTTCCTCGTCGATCGCAGCGGCAAGAACGTGCAGCGCTTCGCCTCGGCGACGGAACCGGCCGATCTGGCAGGCGCGATCGAGAAGCTGCTCTAGTCGGAGCCGTCGATGCCGGGATCCGTTTGCGCGGCATTTGTCTCGGTGTGCGAGGATGTTTGCGAACGCGCCTCCGGGGCCGAGCCGCGTCGGAACAGCATGACACCCCACACGGCAAGCGCTAACGCGCCGCAGATTGCGATGAAGAGCCCCACGGACGCCGCTTACCCCTTGTGATGCAAGCGCCGTCGTTCGGCACGCGTCTCGTGCCGGGCTTCGTGCACTGCCTTCTCATCGACGACGCGTCCGCGCCAGAACAGGACAGCGCCCCAGGCCACAAAGCCCAGCAGCACCACCAACGCCAAGACCACCCCACCCGGCATCTTCGCCACCTCGTTTGGGTTGCTGAAGGGGAGGATATGCCTGTTGGGACGAGGTGGATAGGGATGCTGAGGGCCAACAAACGAAAAGCCCGGCAAGCTTGCGCTCACCGGGCTCCATCTCTTGGCGATCTGCCGCTCACTCGGCCGGCTGCAGGTCCTTGCCGGTGTAGACTTCGTCCACCCAATACTGGTCACGGCGCCAGAAGCCGTTGAACGGGGTCAGCGACGCCTGGGTATAGGCGCCCATCAGGCCGAACTCGATCCAGTCGTCCTCATCCACGTCCGAGGGCAGGGTGAAGATCTGCGGCAGCACGTCGTAGCTGTCGCAGGTCGGGCCCCAGACGGTGAAATCGGAGAACTCGCCATCGTTGTCGTGCAGGCGCGGGCCGCGCCAGACGCGGGTCGGCGGGGTGAAGTGCATGAACTTCACTTCCATCAGCGAACCATAGGCGCCATCGTTCAGGTAGACCGACTGTCCGCCACGCTGGTGCTTGACCCGCAGCAGCAGCGAGGTCGACGAGGTCACCAGCGCCCGGCCCGGCTCGATGATCAGCTCGGGCTTGGAGCCGGCGAAGTTGTCCTTCACGGCCTGGGCGATGGTCTCGAAATAATAGTCCATCGGCGGGGCTTCGGAGGTCGGGTAGGGGGCCGGATAGCCGCCGCCGATGTTCAGGCGCTTCAGCTCGATGCCCGACTCCTCGGCAATCTTGGCCGCCGCCGCGATGTGGCGCTCGTAGGCGTAGACGTCCTCGCACTGCGAACCGACATGGAAGCAGAGCGACGGCGTGTAGCCCATCTGGTCGACGAGCTTGACGATTTCCGCGGCGCCATCCTGCATGACACCGAACTTGATGCCGAAATCGTATGATTTCAGCGCCTTGCCGGCCTTGAAGCGGGTGGTCACCTCGATATCGCGCGACGGCGACACCACCGCCGCCAGCTGGTCCAGCTGCTGCGGGTGATCGATGGTGAACGAGCGGACCCCGAACTCCTCGTAGGCGCGTTCGATCTCACGCTTGTTCTTGATCGGGTTGTTGTAGTGCATCACCGCGCCGGGGGCGTGGTCGCGCACCAGCTCCATCTCCATGTTGGAGGCGACGTCGAAGGCCTTGAGGCCCTCTTCGTGCAGCTGCTTGATGATGTGTGGCGACGGGTTGCACTTGACCGCGTAGGTCAGCAGGCCGTCAAACCCCTTCTTGAACACCTTGGTCGCCCGGTGCAGTTCCTTTTTGGAGAACAGGAAGCTCGGAAAATCCGGCTCCTCGCTGGCGATAAGCTGCGACGTGTTGGTGTAGACCGTGGTCGGCTCAGTCATTGGGCGGCTAACCTTTCAGGGGTCTTGTACGAGAAGGTCCTCGGGGCACAAAAACGAGCGTGCATATAGGGTCGATTGACCTACTGGGCAACGTCATATTTCGGGGATTACCAATCGGTAAGCCCAGCACCTAAAAGGCGCCAGATTCGCGGCGTTTGTCGGGCCATCGCGCCCGCGGTTCGCGGCGCACTATCGCCCGAGGATATGACGATGTCGAAACAGGGGTTGTTCTTGGCTCTCGGAGGCGTCGCCGCCGGCGCCGCGCTGGTGTTCGGTTACGCCGAAATTTCGAGTCGCACGACGACGCCACCCGCAGTGGTCAGCGCGGCACAGGCCACCGAGACGGTCGCGCCCGAACCGCGCGCAGTACCTGCCACGCGGACCGAAATGCAGCTGAGCTTTGCGCCGGTGGTAAAGTCGGTGACCCCCTCGGTGGTCAATGTCTACGCCACCACGATCAGCCAGCGCGCC
>JAEUMC010000761.1 GCA_016793415.1 Devosia sp.
GGCCAGTCGCAGTTTTCCAGCAGCCTCGCGGCACAGGCCAGCGCCGGCGACGGGCTGCAATCGCTCGTCACCTGGATCGCCGGCAACCCCGAGGCCGACCTGAGCGTCGCCGTGCTCGCCGATCGCGCCATCATGAGCGAGCGCACCTTTGCCCGCAACTTCCGCGCCGAGACCGGCATGACGCCGGCCCGTTACGTCGAGCTGGTCCGGCTAGATCGCGCCAAGCAATTGCTGGAATCCACCCGGTTTCCGCTCGCCCGTATCGCCGAGCGGGCGGGGCTCGGCAGCGCTGCCACCCTGTCGCGCGCCTTCCGCAAGCACCTGGGCACCACGCCCGAGGGGTATCGCGAGCGCTTCCGCATCGAGGGGACGCGGGGGTGAGGCTATTGGCGACTAGCGGGCGACAGGACGGTGCGGGAAGAGTACCCCCACCCCTGTCCCCTCCCCGCAAGGGGGAGGGAGACGCTCACACCAGCGCCGGTGTTTTGGTCTCCTTCCCCCTTGCGGGGGAGGGACAAGGTGGGGGGGTATCTTCCCGCACCGAGCTATCCGCACGCCGATACAACCGCCCCTGTCCGCCCAGCGCCTTTCGCGCTAAGAGGGCTGACCACTCACCAACGCTGAATCCCGATGGCCCCCACCACCTATGCCGGCCCAAGCGCCGGCCTGCCCGACCAGACCGCCCTCCATACCGGCCGCGCCGTGTTCACCGAGGCCTACGCGGTGATCCCGCGCGGCGTGATGCGGGACATCGTCACCAGCGCCCTGCCGCATTGGACGCAGACGCGGGTCTGGATCATCGCCCGTCCGATGACCGGGTTTTCCGAGACCTTTTCGCAATACATCGTCGAAGTCGCTCCGGGCGGCGGCAGCGACAAGCCCGAGCTCAATGCCGAAGCCGAAGGCGTGCTGTTCGTGGTCGACGGCGAGCTGGCTCTCACGCTCGAAGGCAAGCCGCATCAGCTCAGGGCCGGCGGCTACGCCTTCCTGCCGCCCGGTGCGCTCTGGACGCTGCACAACACCTCATCGTCCCCTGCCCGCTTCCATTGGGTGCGCAAGCGCTACGAAGCGGTCGAAGGCATCGAGCTCCCCTCGGCCTTCGTCACCAACGAGCAGGATGTGGCTATCCGCTGGATGCCCGACACCAGGGACACCTGGGGCACCACCCGCTTCGTCGAGCCCGACGATGTCCGCCATGACATGCACGTCAACATCGTGACGCTCGAGCCCGGCGCGGTGATCCCGTTCGAGGAAACCCACGTCATGGAGCACGGGCTCTATGTGCTCGAGGGCAAGGCCGTGTACCGGCTCAACCGCGACTGGGTCGAGGTCGAGGCCGGCGATTTCATGTGGCTCCGGGCCTTCTGCCCGCAAGCCTGCTACGCCGGCCCAAATCGCTTCCGCTACCTGCTCTACAAGGATGTCAACCGCCACGCCAGGCTGGGGCTATGACGCCAGCCGGCTGACGGTGGCGAGGAGTTCATCCAGGCTGTCGAGCGTGGCATCGAGCAGATCGTCCGGCGGCAGGCGGCTCGTCTCGACCATCAGGTCGTCGCGGTTCGCCTCGATCTCACGGCTGAGCTCGGCGAGCCGCCTGAGCGCCAGGTCGTGCTCGTCCGAGTTGACCACATAACCGGCAAGTTGCGTTCCGAGGTAGCTGGCCCGCAGTTGCCACCCCTCGAGGTAGCGCTGGTACGGCTGGGTGATGGCGGAGATTTCGCGCCGCGGCCGCACATCGCTGACGGTGGCCGAGGCAAGTTGAATCTGATTGTGCATTCTCAAACCTAAATCACGGGCACCACAACGTTTTCCCCGCCGCTTGGTTCAGCGCGTCGCCCAGAAAATTGCTTGCGGGGCGGATCGCCCCCGGCCATCGTTCGGCTTTCGCGACAGGGAGAACGCGATTCAGATGACACGATTGAGAATGTTGGCCGCGCTGGCCTGCTGGCCTCGCCGGCGCTGGCCGAGGACCTGACGCCGCAGAGCTACCAGAACCTGCTTACACCGCTCGTACAGGGCGGCAGCGACGTGCTGGGCGCGCCGCTCGCCTACCCCGAGGGGACGCCCAATATCACCTCCGCCATCGTCACGGTGCCGCCCGGCGGCCAGACCGGCTGGCACGAGCACGAGGTGCCGCTCTTCGCCTATATCCTCGAGGGCGAGCTGACCGTCGATTATGGCAGCAAGGGCAAGAAGACCTATCGTACCGGCGAGGCGGTGCTCGAGGCGGTCGGCTGGCCGCATAATGGCGTCAACACCGGTACCGTGCCGATGAAGCTGGTGGCGGTCTATATGGGCGGCGGCACTGCCGCCAACACCATCAAGGTCGATCCCGCCGCCAGCAAATAATCCAGCAACAGTCGTCGCCTAGCCTCCTCCCGGCATTTCACCGTTTCGTTGAAGCGGTGAAATGCTCCAGGTCACTGACCTGTCGCGCTTTCGAACCGGAAAAGTCCGCAACTTTTCCTGAAAGCGCTCAACCGCGAAGTAATTCGCCTCAGGGAGAACGCCATGGCCGACCGGTTGCCAGCAGTGCCTCCAGCCCGACGCCCCGGCGTCGGCACTGGCCCCGCAATGGCGGCACTCGTGACCTTGTCGGCCTGCAGTGCACAGGGCGCAGGTCCACGGGTCGACCTCGCACAGCTGACGGCCCCGGTGGCGGCGGTCGTCAGCCCCCTGCTGCAGGCTCCAGCAACGCCCTGATGCGCGGCGGCACGACATCCGGCCCGTAGACCTGCTTGAGGCGCTGCGCCACGGCGCGCACCACGTTGGCCTGATGACGCGGATCCTCGTACTGCCGCACCGAGGTCATGAAGATATACTCGAGCGTCCGGGTCGCGCCCGCCGGCCCGAGGCTGCTGATGAAGGCCTGGCCCGGAGGGGACAGCGGCTCATCGGCCGGAACGCAGAACGGGGCCACGGTGATCAGCGTTTGTGGGGAAGCCTCGTGCAGCTGCTGCAAGGTGGCGCGCAGGCCCGCGCGATCCTCTGCCGCAAGCTTGCCGCCGCAGAGCACCACCAGGGTATAGGTCCAGAATTCGGTGCCATGTTCGGCCATCTCGGCGGCCCGTTCGAGCAGGTCGATCCCCTCTGCCAGCCGCCCACGCATCAGCCGCGCCTGCCCCAGAATGGCGAATGAGGCGGCGAATGCCGTGCTGGCCTCGAACGCCTCCTCAGCCAGCCGCTCCGCCATTGCCGTGTGCCCGCGGGCGACGAACAGCAGGAGCTTGGCCACCGACAGCTTCAGCATCGGGTTGTCGGCAACCGCCGGCAGCGCACTCAAAGCCACCGCCTCGATCTCGTCTTCGATGGCGTTGCGCGCGGCGCCCGGCGAACTCTGGCCGTCCGTGCCCATGATCGCCTGCACGTAAAGGCTGAGCCCCCACATCAGCCGCACCACAGGATCATCCGGGTTGGCGGCGAGGCTCGCCCGCACCTGCTCGAGGCCCTCGAGCCAGCTGCGCGTGTCCACTGTCAGCAGCCGCCCGGCTTCGTGCATCGCCACATAGAGCGGTGGCGTTGCTGCGGCCGGTGCATCCATCATCCCGAGCGCCTGCCGATGCCAGATCAGCGACCGGAACTGCTGGACCACGCCCGCCACGAGCCCGCCGACCTCGCCCGCCTGCCGGAGCGCGATGCGCGACATACCGACCACGTCGCCCCCGGGCATCTGCCGCAGCACCAGCGCGCATTGCAGCGCCGCATCGGTGGGAAACACACTGACCTCGAGGCTGAAACGGGTCTTGGTCGGGCTCTTGGGTGAGAACCGCTCATCGAGCCGGACCGCCTCACCGGGAGAGACGGCGGCATCGAGCTCTCGCATCAGCTCGCCAGGCAGAGCCTCGGCCAGCTCGGCGAAACGCCCGGCCCGGGCGAGGCCGTGTACCGGTCCGACCACCACCAGCGTATCGGCCGGCTCGGATGCTTCGGCGACCCAGACATAGCCCTCGCCATAGCGGGTGGCGATGAAGCGCGGCGAGCGGGCGGGATCGCCCAACTTGGCGCGCAGCCGGTTGATCAGGAAATCCACGTTGCGATCGGACGAATCCGAACCGACCCCGGAAATGGCGTCGAGCAGCGTGTTGCGCGTCAACAGCCGCTGCGGATGCGCCATGAAGGTGGACAGCAGCGACCGTTCGGCCCGCGTGAAGGTGACTTCCTTGCCCCCGAGGTCACGGGCCGAAAGCAAGTCCTCGTGGAAGACGAGACTGTTGAACTGGTACTCGGCCATCAGCGCTTTCAGTATTTGCCCAAACACAGGATTGCTCAACTGCCGGCAGATTTCCAGATGCGACATCGCTTTGGCGACGATCAGGTCTGCCGTGAGGCGGCGCGCCGGTCGCGGCACTTTCATTGTCACGCCAAGGCGCTCTAAGCTCGGCTCAACAACCGGGAGTCGAAATGACAGCCAGCCGCACCATCCGCATCGAGCCGCTGACGCGCGAGGCCTATGCCCCTTTCGGGCAGGTGATCGAAACCGAGGGAGCGCACCATTACCCCATCAATGGCGGCATGACCGAGCGCTACCACGATCTGGCAAAGGTCGAGCTCGGCGGTGTGCATGCCCGCCCGCTGGTCTCCATCGCCCGCGGCCAGCCCTATGCCCTGCCCCTGACGCTGAAGATGGTGGAGCGCCACCCGCTCGGCAGCCAGGCTTTCTACCCGCTGTCGCAGCGCCCGTTCCTGTCCATCGTCGCACCGGACGAAGGTGGCGTTCCCGGCATCCCGCGCGCTTTCCTCGCCGCGCCCGGCCAGGGCATCAATATGGCGATGAACACCTGGCATGCCGTGCTGACGCCGCTGGGCGAAACCTCCGATTTCCTGATCATCGATCGTGGCGGCGAGGGCAATAATCTCGAGGAATACTTCTTCGACCAGCCGTATTTGGTCGTGGCGACCGACTGACTTCTTTACCGACGCAGCGTTTGGACGTCGCAGTCGCGTTGCAATTGCTGCATAATCTATGCGGCAGGACGGAGCTTGGAGGCATCTGATGCGTATTGTTTTGGCGATGGTGGCCATAGTGCTGGCTTTGGCGAGCCCGGCGTTCGCCGCCAAGGTGACGCTCAAGGGCGACGTGACCTATCGCGAGCGCATTGCGCTGCCGCCCGGCGGCACGCTGTCGGTCTCGCTGATCGATCTCGCGACGCCCGACAAGCCGCGCGTCTCGGCCAAGGCGCCGATCGCCGGCCCCGGCCAGGTACCGTTGACCTTTACCCTCAACTTCGACGACACCGTCATCGTCGCCGGCCACTCCTATGGGCTGGTCGCCGAGATCGCGGGGCCGGATGCGGTATGGTTCCGCAACGCCGAGCCCTATGCGCTCGACCCGCTGGCCCCGGCGGCCCCCGTGCTGATCATCGTCAACGTGGTGCCCAAGGATGAAGCCGTCCCGGCGCCCGAGCCGGCGGTCGTCGCGCCGGCGCCCTCGCCGATCCTCGATATCACCTTTGAGGCCGAGACCATCGGCGGCGTGCCGGTGGCGCGCGGTGTGGTCTCCTCGCTCTCGATCGCTTCCGACATGCGCGCCGGCGGCCGCGGCGGCTGCAACTCGTGGTTCGCCCAGGCCGAGGTCAACGCCGAACGGCTGATCTTCAGCGCCGTCGCCGCCACCCGCATGGCCTGCATTTCCGACGAAGCCACCAAGCAGGAAGACAGCTTCTTCGCCGCGTTGGCCGCCACCCGCTTCTGGCGCCTCGACAAGGACCACCTGATCCTGCTCGACGCCGGCGGCGTGGAACTGGCGAACCTGGGCAGGTCGCGGTTCTGACGACGACTTGCTGAGCCCAGCCACCGGCCGCGCCCCTCGCGTCCCCTCGCCCCTCTGGGGCGAGGGGACGGTGTGGCACCGCCGGTGACCCGCAACCATTGACGCCACGCCCTGGTCGCCGCACTTTCGGTGCACCCAACCGGAGCCCCTTATGCACACGCCCGACCTGATTTCCCGCCTGCTCGATGTCATCGAGGATGATCTGCTGCCGCTGACCAAGCGCGGCGTCGGCGGCGGCAACAAGCTGTTCGGTGCGGCGATCCTCAGGAAGTCCGATCTGTCGCTGGTGATCGGCGAGACCAATAACGAGACCGAGAACCCGCTCTGGCATGGCGAAATGCACGCCATCAAGCGCTTCTACGAGTTGCCGGCCGAGACCCGCCCGGCACCCAGGGAGTGCCTGTTCCTCGCCACGCACGAGCCCTGCTCGCTCTGCCTCTCCGGCATCACCTGGTCGGGCTTCGACAACTTCTACTACCTGTTCAGCTACGAGGACACTCGCGACAGTTTCGGCATCCCGCACGACATCCGCATCCTCAGGGAAGTCTACGCCGTGCCCGACCCCGACCGCGATTACGTCCCCGAGGATCGCCCGCTCTACAACCGCCGGAACGCGTTCTTTCAGAGCCACGACATCCAGCAGATGATCGCCGGCCTCGATCGCTCCTCCAAGGAGTTGCTGGTGGGCCGGGTCGACGACCTCAACGCCGCCTACAACGACCTCTCGGCCGTCTACCAGAAGGACAAGGGCAAGAAGGGCATCCCGCTGAGCTGAGGCGCTTTCACCTTTTGTGACGCCAGTGCACGGCCCCTCACCCTAACCCTCTCCCCGGAGGGGAGAGGGACTCCCCCCTTACAGCCGCGGCGCCAGTTGTTCGATGTAATAGGCCACGATGTCCCCGGTGCGCTCCAGCGGATTGAACCCGCCGGCGCCCCCCGACAGCATGGTCGAGAGTGTGCTTTCCGACCCGGCGCCGGGCTCGGCGCTGACCACGTCGGAGATCACCCCGCATTGGATGGTCCGCATCCGCCGCCCCTCGGCATTGTTCAGCGAGGCAGCGAACAGGTGGCTCGAGTCGAGATTGACGATGTCGCATCCCTCGGCTCGGAACCTCTCGAGCATCGCATCGTCCTCGCGGTAGATCGCGTCGCCCGTCGCTGCCCGCACCGGTGTGATGGCGCCGGGCCAGCTGCCGAGGATCAGCTCGCGCAGTCCGCTATCGGCCGCCACGACCGGCTCGGAGCTGTAGTGTCGTGTCGTACCGTCCGCTGCAAAGGCGTCCTCGACCAGGTAGAAATCGCCCATCTCGAGGCTCTTGCTGCCGAGGCCGCCGGCGAGGCCATAAGCGAGGATCGTCTCGATCCCGTAGTAGGCCAGTTCCTCCACCGTCGAGGCGGAGACCGGGCCGCCATAGACATGCGCCAGCGACAGCAAGCGCTGCCCCGCGTGGCTGAGGATGCGGACGCTGTCCGGACTGACGTGAATGAAGTGCTGGTCGCCAACACGCTGCGGGTTGTAGCGCTCGAGCCGCGCCGGCGGTGGGCAATAGCCGACGAGCGCCATCCGGATATCGCCGAACACGTCGCTGCCGAAGCGCTCCCCGACCAGGCTCCGCGGCGTCAGGTGCGGGACTTTCGTTTCGGCCATGACGCAATCCTCCCGGTCCGCGAGCGGCCGGAAGGTGTCATCTCGGAGCTGAATGGTAAAGGGCTCTAGACCAGCACCACGCTGGCGGCGGCGAAGGCCAGCACTGCGAGCGCCGTGGCAAACAGCACGAGCAGCAGGATCTGGGTGCCGCTGTTCATGCCGGCTGGCCGGTGGCCGTGCTGGTGGTCGTTGTTCACGTTTCGCCTCAGCCGAGGTCGGCGAGCTGGGGGACCGGCGCGGTTTCAACCGGCAGGGCCGAGGCCGCGATGGTGAGGGTGGCCATCGACATCACGAACAGGGCAACGAGAGTAAGTTTCAGCATCTTGGCCCCCTGGGGCGATCGGGCGGGTGGGCCCGGTGGTTCATCTTGAGGGCGATAATGCGGCGCCCCGTTTGAACGTTCCCGGAATCCGGCATTTAGCTGGCGTTCAGGAATGCCGCTTTCGCCACATTTCCGAGGTCTTCTCTGTCCAAGACTTAATGCAGCTCTCCAACTTGTAACGCCGGGATCGCCCGCTCGCTTCCTACATTGGGCCGTACGAAGGAAAATGGAGACGAACCGATGCCCAGCCCGTTAACCCGCCGCGACGCCCTGCGCCTCGTCGCCGTCACCGCTGCCGGCGGCGCACTGATGACCCAGCAGGCCTTTGCACAGGAAGCGAGTGCAACCACCACGACCGGCCTGATGCCGGGCGCCGATGTCTGCGTGCTCACCCCCGAAGTGACCGAGGGACCGTATTATTTCGATCCCGAGCTCGAGCGCGCCGACATTACCGAAGGCACGCAAACCGGCGTCGCCACCACGGTGAAACTGCAGATCGTCGATGGCAGCTGCCAGCCGGTCGAGGGCGCCCGCGTCGACATCTGGCACTGCAATGCCGAGGGCCTTTATTCGGGCTATGCCAACCAGACCGGCGGCGTCGACACCTCCGGCCAGACCTTCCTGCGCGGCACGCTGTTCGCCGGCGCCAACGGCATCGTCGAGTTCCAGACCATCTATCCGGGCTGGTATGCCGGCCGCACCACGCACATCCATTTCAAGGTCTTCCTCGACGAAAAGACCGTGCTGACCGGCCAGCTGTTCTTCCCCGATGCGCTGAGCCAGTTCATCTACCAGAACGTTGAGCCCTACACCTCGCACGGCCACGACCGCGACGTGCTCAACGCCAACGACAACATCGCGAGCCAGGCGACCCGCGCCTCCTTCGCGTATGTGAAGGAACTCGAGGAGCGCTACCTCGTCGCCATGATCGTCGGCGTCGATCCCAATGCCGAGTCGTCGACCGGCTTCGGCGGCGCGCCGGGCGGTGGCGAGCCTCCCAGCGGCCCGCCGCCGGATGGGGCGATGAGCGCCCCATCGACCGAGACCAGCGTCAGCCTGGTGCCGGGGATCAAGGGGATCAGGTAAGCAAAAAGGGCGGCCCGATGGACCGCCCTTCTGTGTTCGTTCGCACCAGCCTCTCGGCATCTCCCCCCTTGCGGGGGAGAATGGAATTTCTAGGGCTTAGCTTCTTCGCTAAGCCCTAGAAATTCCAAGAGGGGGGACGTAGCGGGCACGGTGGCTCAACCGTCCCCCCTCTTGCGAAGACTAAGGACTTAGCTCCGCTAAGCCCAA
>JAEUMC010000791.1 GCA_016793415.1 Devosia sp.
CGATAGTTGGCGTCGGCATAGGGCAGGGCGTAGGGCACCACCGTCCAGTCTTTCTCGCCCGCGGCGCGCGTCTTCACCTCGCCGCCGAACATGTTCGGGTCGGGCACCAGCACGCTCTGTTTCGTGCCATAGAGCTCGAACGGCAGGTGCGCGTGGCCCGGCACGTCGAAGCTCAGCGTCACCTGGATGATGGCGCCGGAGTGGAACTGCAACAGCCCGGCCACATGCGTCGACACCTTCACCGGCATCAGCTGGCCCTTCTTGGGCTCGGAGTAGATCGGCCGCTCCTTCTGTGGCGTGGCGCTCATCGCCTGTACGCTCTTGACCGGACCGAGCAGGTTGACGAGGTCGGTGATGTAATAGGGGCCCATATCGAGCACCGGCCCGCCGCCGATATCGTAGTAGAACGCCGGATCGGGGTGCCAGCGTTCATGGCCGGGGCAGGCGAAGAACGCGGTGCCGCCGACAATCTCCCCGGCCGCGCCGCTGTCGAGCAGCGCCCGTGCTTCCTGGTGCGCTCCGCCGAGGAAGGTGTCCGGGGCCGAGCCCACCCGCAACCCGGCCTTCGCCGCTGCCGCAGCAAGGGTCTTGCCCTCGGCATAGGTGATGCCGAACGGCTTTTCGCCATAGACGTGCTTGCCCGCGGCGATGGCGCGCAGGCCAACTTCGACATGCGCCCGCGGGATGGTCAGGTTGACGATGATCTCCACCCGGGGGTCGGCCAGCAGCGCCTCGACCGGCACCGCGGTGAGGCCGAACTCGGCGGCCTTCCTTTGCGCCACCTCGGGCTTCATGTCGGCGATGGCGATCACCTCCAGCACGGGGAAATCCCGCATCGCCTTGAGGTACTGGCTCGAAATATTGCCGCACCCGATAATGCCCACGCCAACGCGACGCTTGCCGTCCATAGTCAGTTTCTCCGTCCCTGTCGGTCAGCCCGGCTCGGGGGCGCCGCTTCACTCTTCAAACCAGCATCGCCGCAATTGGCGCTGATTGCCAGAGGGGATGAGGTACGTAACGCAAGGTTTCTCACCATCGCCCGATCCTGCTATGAGCGGCGCGATGCTCAATCCCATGCCCACCAGTTTCGACTATCGCCCGCCCACCGAGCCGTGGCTCACAGTGGTGCATGCCGACGATGATATCGTCGTGCTCGACAAGCCCTCCGGCCTGCTCTCGGTCGCCGGCAAGGATCCGGCTTTGGCCGATTGCCTCGAGGCCCGGGTGAAGCAGCGCTGGCCGACCGCCGCCATGGCGCACCGGCTCGACAAGGACACTTCGGGTGTCCTGGTGATGTGCCTCAACAAGAAGGCGCTCGGCCATGTCGGCCAGGAGTTCGAGCAGCGCCGCGCAAAAAAGTCATACGTGGCAAGGGTCTGGGGCGATATCGAGGGCGACGAGGGACGTGTCGACCTGCCGCTCGCCACCGATTGGGAGCACAAGCCCCGCCAGCGCGTCGACTATGAACGCGGGCGCCCGAGCGTCACCGACTGGAAGGTCGAGGCGCGCGAAGGCGGCATCACCCGCGTCCGGCTCTACCCGCTCACCGGCCGCACCCACCAGTTGCGCGTGCACATGCTCGAGCTCGGGCACCCGATCCTCGGCGACCCGTTCTACTCGACCGGCGAGGCCTTCGCCGCAGCCGACCGGCTGCAGCTCCACGCTGAGGAACTGGGCTTCAATCACCCCCGTGGAGACTGGGTAAACTTCCGCGTGCCGGCGCCGTTCTGAGCTTCCGACAGTTCCGGCTGTCACGAAATCGTCACGGGAGTGCCGAAATCCGGTCCGAAACGAGCCATTTGCGCCTTCTAGCGTCTTGCGCGTCTCAACCCGAGCTCGGAGAGAACGATGAGCGAGATCAAGGATCGGCAGGATGCCGCTTCCGATATCGACCCGATCGTCGCCGCCCTGGCAGACGACACGGCAAACGACACCTGGGCCGCGGCGATGGTAGAGGGATCTGACGAGGCGGCCGACCCGGCCATCCACGAGACCACGCCGGACGGGATCGAGGATCTGACGGCTGTTGTTACCGAGGCCGCGGAGTTCTCGGCCGACCAGGGCGCAGCCTTCGATGCTGTTGCCGACGCCCCTGATGAGTTCGCCCCGGGTGAGCTCGTTCCGGCGGACGCCGAGGCTGATTTCGACGCTGAGGTGCCCACCGGGGCGGTTGCCTCAAGCGACATCGCCCTCGCGATCGGAGCGGCGCTGGTCGACGACGTGCAGCGCTCGCCGGCGGCCACCGGCTTGCAGCACCTGCCGGCCGCCTATGCCGATACCATCGTCGAGCTCGACCCCGAAGCGGACCTGTCCGACGACGATGCTCCGTTGCTCGACAGCGACCTCGAGGATGGCATCGCCTCGGTGTTTGCCGCGCTCCACGCCGCCCGCGAAGACAGCGCTCCGGCTGAGCCGGTGGGCGATCTCGAGGCCGCCGACGGCGTCACCTTCCGCCTGCTCGGCGAACTCGATCGTCTCTGGCATCGCGCCGCCTGAACGTTTCCCACCGGTCGGCTCTCAGCGAGCCGACCGTCTTGCGCTCGTCGCACCAATCGCCTATTGCCTAGTCCCGCTGCACCCGTAGCTCAGCTGGATAGAGCGCTGCCCTCCGAAGGCAGAGGTCGTGAGTTCGAATCTCGCCGGGTGCGCCAATCTCACCTTTGGAATTGCCTGATGGTACTGGAGCCTCTTGGCGAGGATCGCCGCGGCCGCCGACGCCATGGGCATCGTCGCTGTAGCTCGGTAATTGTCTTCGGAGGATGGGCGTAAGGCTGTCGCGGGCCACCGGCGATCGGGACCTGCATGACTTGGCTCACATACACTGTTTTGGAGGCGGAGCTCGCACCTGTGGTCAAGCACCCCGGCAGCCTGCGCGGGCTCCATTGCTGAACCCTAGGAGGCTAGTGCCGAGCCGGCATGGGCAAATTGATGCTTGTCAAACGATGCCGTCAGGGGCTCAGGAGTCGGGAGGCCGCCAGTACATCGCAAGCTGAGTTCTCAAGGGCTTGATCTAGGTCAACCCGCTCCACAACGCCGGGGAACAAGCTCGCATGGTGTTGGTCTCGGCCCAGAAAGGGGCGAGCAACGCTACCAGCGGAGGAGACGTTGAGTGCTCGTGACTTGATTACTCGCCTCGGCATTCTTGCAGGGATTTGCCTGGTCACGCCGGTCGTGGCGCAGGAAAACTCGGTGGGGTCCGAGGCCTTCCGCGTGGCTTGTGCTGTGTGTCACGGCATGGACGGTCGAGGCGGCGGCGAGTTTGCCGACGTCCTGACCGTCAGGCCGCCTGATCTGACCAAGCTCAGCCAGACGAACGATGGTGTCTTCCCGTACCTTCGGGTGTTCCAGACCATAGATGGTCGTGCGTCCATCAGGGCCCACGGAACACCGGTCATGCCCATTTGGGGTGATACGTTTTCGAAGGAGATCGGGCAGGCGGCCGGACCGTTCGGGACTGAGCTCCTGGTACGTGCGCGCATCGTCGCGCTGGTCGACTACATCGAAACCATACAGCAGTGAGTCGGTGGGGGGCGCGCCGTCCGCGTGCCCCCCACATGGTCAGGCAATCCGCCATGGCGCGGTCATGACGCGTTGCCGTCAGCGGTAGTCATTGAAGTGACGGACGAAGAGGTTGATCGTGTCATCGCCCATCATGCGGACCGCGAACACATCGTGGCCGTGGTGGTGCACCAAGCCAAGGACTATCCCTGCGCGACGATGCGCGCCGCACTCGGGGCATTGCGCTTGCGCCGCCCGTATCGGCTGGTGTTGGCGCTACCCGTCGCACCCGCCGAAACAATCGAGCAATTGCGAGGCGAAGCGGACCACGTCGAATGCCTCGAAACGCACATGCCTTTTGGAGCTATTGGCAACTTCTACAGTGACTTCCGTCAAGTCTCCGACGACGAGGTAGTCGCGGCTCTGAAAGCGGCGGCCACGCCGACATGACCGCTGCGACAGGACTTGATGTGCGCCAAGCGGCTGGCACGCTCGGCGTGTTGTTGTGCCTTCGACACCGCATGGGAGATTTCGATGAAGCGCATCCTGGTCGCGACCGACGGTTCGGTTCTGTCCGGCAAGGCCTTGGCCAAGGCCATCGAGTTGGCCAGGCAGTTCGACGCCAGGCTCACCATCGTCAACGTCATGGACGTGGTCCCTGTCGGCCAGTCGCTCCGGCGTTTTGTCGCAGCAGAACTGCCTGCGACGACACTCCAGCCGGTACCCCTTTCGCTGCTCAACAGCTACGGCATCAGCTCGGTGGACTCCGTCGAAGCCCTGGACAGCCAGTCTCGAGCGGTGGCGCAGCTCGTCTCCGATCGCATTCTCGCCAACGCCCAGGCCACGGCCGAGGCTGCGGGGATCAAAGGCGTGGACACGGTCTCGGCGGCTGGAGATCCGGCGCGCGAGATTGTTGCCGCCGTCAAGGCTGCCGGCGCTGATCTCGTGGTGGTAGGGCGGCGCGGACTGGGCGGATTGAACGAACTGGTCCTCGGCAGCGTGTCGCAGAAGGTGCTCCATCACGCAGCCGCCGATGTGATGGTCGTCGCGTAGGCCGACCCCTGCCGATGCGCCTCAGATGCGCGCGACGGCTGCAACGCGATAGGCCCAGACCTCCGTCCCCTCGATCACATTGATGATGTTGTTGGCTCGGAATCGGACCGAACCCGCGAATCCGTCAGATCGCGCCGGATGGCCGTCGCCGTAATGCACCATCCAGGCCCCCAGGGGGTCGCGGCCGATACTGCCGATGCGATCGTCATGATCTTTCTCGAAGCGTCGCACCTGCCACTGCGAGGGGGTGCGTGACAGCGCCAGCGCGTCGATTTCGCCATCGGGGTCGAGCGGCAGCGTGAGTTCGTAGCCGGTAGCCGGGTCGCCATCAAAGCACTTGAGCTGCGGGCACCGTTCCAGCCTTACTCGGCTGACGCTTCCCAGATGGGCTTCCGGCAGGCGTGGTAGCGCTTGGCTGGACATCGACCTTCCTCTTCCTCCCCATCAAGCAAAACAGGTCCGCCGTGGTTGGATCTTGATCTGGCTCAAAGCCCTCTAGCCATGCGGTCTCGCTGGCACCAGGGTGACCCCGGTCCGAGAGCTACCAGGGACCGGGGTCAGCACCTCTGTGAAACAAGGTGGGTGCCAGAGGTGCCGCATGGGACGGGCCCACGCCATGCGACCTTCACCCGCCCTCGCTCGGGCAGTTTTGACATTTGTCAAACCCGCGGTGGTCACAAGGGCACTTGAGCTACATCAAGGGCG
>JAEUMC010000690.1 GCA_016793415.1 Devosia sp.
GAAGGACGCGCCATCTTGCAAACTGTACTGACTACGCTGTTCCAGCAGCACGACCTCCGCCTGGTGGCCCTTGCGGCTCTGGTCTGTGCGCTCTCCGCCTTTGCCGGCATCACACTTCTCAACCACGCGCGCCGCACCGTCGGCACCATGCAACGGGTCTGGCTGGCGGTAGCCGCCTTTTCCGTCGGCTTCGGCATCTGGGCGACGCACTTCGTCGCCATGCTCTCATTCAATGCCGGCATGCCGGTCGGCTACGATCTGCCGCTCACCCTTGTGTCGCTCGGCATCGCCATCCTGATCGTCGGTGGCGGGCTGTGGTTCGCCGCGCTCGGCACCCGCCGCTCCGACTCCGTGTTGGGCGGCGCTATCATCGGCGTCGGCATCGCCTCGATGCACTACACCGGCATGGCGTCGCTGCTGATCGGCGGCGGCATCGCCTGGGCCTCGCCGCTGGTCGCCGCCTCGGTGCTGCTGGGTGTCGCGTTTGCCGGCGCCTCGATCTATTTCGCCGTGAACGGCGACACGCTCCGGCACCGCATCCGCGCCACCATCCTGCTGACGCTGGGCATCTGCACCATGCACTTTACCGCCATGGGCGCGGCAGGCTTGGAGAACTGCTTCCCGGTGGTTTCCGCCGAGGACCAGACGCCGCAATGGCTGTCGATCGTCGTCGCGCTGGTTTCGGTGATGATCCTGGTTTTTGCTGTCGGCGGTTCCTACCTCGACATGCTCGATCGTCGTCGCACCCTGGCCGAGAGCGACCGCATGCGCGGCCTTGCCGATGCGGCGGTGGAAGGTCTGCTGGTGGTACGAGACGGTGAAATCGTCACCGCCAACCAGAGCTTCCTCTCCATGGTCGACCTGCCGCAGGCCGCGGTCAGCGGCAAACAGCTGTCGGATTTTCTCGGTTCGGCCGTTTGCACCATGCTGGTCGAGCGTCCCAATATCGCGCTCGAGACCGACCTGCGATCAGGCTTCGGTGTGGTGCCGGCTGAGGTCATCCTGCGCGAGGTGGATTTCGCCGGCCAGCCGCACCACGCGATCGCCATCCGCGATCTCTCCGCGCGCAAGCAGGCCGAGCAGCAAATCCGTTTCCTCGCCCATCATGACGCGCTGACGGGCCTGCCCAACCGGGTGAGCTTTTCGCGCAAGCTCGAGGACGAGATCAGCCACGCCCGCCGCCATGAGCAGACCTTTGCCGTGCTCTGTCTCGATCTCGATCGCTTCAAGGAGGTCAACGACCTGTTTGGCCATGCTGCCGGCGATGCGCTGCTGCAGCGCGTCGGGCAGGCCTTGCTCGGCGCCATCGAAGGGGTTGGCGACGCCGCCCGTCTCGGCGGCGACGAGTTCGCCGTGCTGCTCGGCGATATCGGCACGCCGGCGCGCGCCGGCCGCCTCGCCGAACAGATACTCGACGCCTTCCGCCGCACCAACGAGCAGTCGGCAGGCGGTGCGCTGATCTCGGCATCGATCGGCATCGCGTTGTTCCCAGACAACGCCGACACTGCCGAACAGCTGATGACTCATGCCGACACGGCGCTTTACCGCGCCAAGCAGGATGGGCGCGGCATCTATCGTTTCTTCGAGAACGCCATGGGGGCCGAGGTGCGGGATCGCCGCATGCTCGAGCACGATCTGCGGCACGCCGTGTCGCGCAATCAGTTGCGGCTCGTCTACCAGCCGCAGGTCGATATCCAGTCGGGCGAGGTTACCGGCTTCGAGGCGCTGGTACGCTGGCGTCACCCCGAGCGCGGCGAGATTCCGCCGTCGGTGTTCGTGCCGGTGGCCGAGGAAAGCGGGCTGATCCTGCAGATCGGCGAGTGGGTGTTGCGCACCGCCGCCGGCGAGGCGGCGCGCTGGAAGTCGCCGCTCTCGGTGGCGGTCAACGTCTCGGCGGTGCAGGTCCATTCGCCCAGCTTCGCGCAGACCGTGCATGAAGTGCTGATCAGCACCGGGCTGTCGCCGGCCCGCCTCGAGGTGGAGATCACCGAAACGGCGCTGATCCGCGACATGATGCGCGCGGTGACCACGCTGCGGCAGATCCGGGCGCTTGGCGTCCGAATTGCCATGGACGATTTCGGCACCGGCTATTCGTCGCTGGCGAACCTGCGCGCCTTCCCGTTTTCGAAGATCAAGGTCGACCAGTCCTTCATCCGCGCCGTCGACAACAACGATCAGTCCGCCGCCATCGTCCGGGCGGTGCTGGGACTGGGCAGCGGCCTGAACGTGCCCGTCGTCGCCGAAGGGGTCGAACGGGCCGAGGAACTGGCGTTCCTGAAGAGCGAGGTCTGCCAGACCGCACAGGGCTATCTGCTGAGCCGCCCCGAAGACATCCGCACCTTTGCAGCGGTGACCGAGGGCCGGACCAAGCTGCTCGACGGCGTTCTGCCGGCGCCGCTGCGTGCCCTCGCCAGCTAGAATAACGGCGCAGGGGTGGTTGCCCCTGCGCCGCTACCATTGCCTAGGCCAGCACCTCCCGGAACAGTCCGATCGTCCGTGACCAGGCGAGGTCGGAGGCCTCCTCGCTGTAGCGCGCCGCCGAGGTGTCGTTGTTGAAGGCATGGTTGGCGCCCTCGTAGATGAAGATCTGGTAGTCGGTACCCGCCGCCTTCAGCGCCGCCTCGAATGCCGGGATGCCGGCATTGATCCGCTCGTCGAGCCCGCCATAGTGCGCCATCACCCTGGCCTTGATGTTGGGCACCGCCGCCGCATCGGGCTGGCCGCCGTAGTAGGGCACCGCCGCCAGCAGGTCCGGCGCCACGGTCGCGATGTTGTTGACCGTGCCGCCGCCCCAGCAGAAGCCCATGGCGCCGACCTTGCCGTTCGATTTCTCATGCGTCTTGAGCCAGGCGATGGTCGCGACGCCATTGGCCGCCACGTCCGCGGCGGGAAGCTGCTGGAACATCGGCCGCGCTGCCTCCTCGTCGGCGGGTGTGCCGCCCAGGTCGGAGAGGAAATCGGGCGCCAGCGCCACGAAGCCTTCGAGCGCCACGCGCCGCGCCACATCCCTGGTGTGGGCGTTGAGGCCACGGTTCTCGTGCACCACGATCACCGCGCCGAACGGCCCGCCCTCGGCGGGGTAGGCCAGATAGCCGCGCATTTCGCCCTTGGCGCCGGGATAGGTGACCTCTTCGGTGACCAGCCGTGCGTCGTCTTCCGGCACCAGGCCCTGCGCCTTGGCGTTCGACGCCATCATCGCCGCCGCCACGGTCGCCGCGCTCATCGAGCCCGCGAGTTTGGCGAGGTTGTCCATGAACTTGCGCCGGTCGAGGCTCAGGTGCGTGTAATCGTCGAAGAGGTTGATCATCTCCTGCGAGATGCGGGGAGTGTCTTGCTCGTCCATTCGCCATCCTCCTGTTTGACACGGGGGGAGGCTACGGGGTGCAGCCGGGCTTGGGGATGACGCTCGCTCGATTGTGAGACGGTGTTGACCCTACTCGCCGGCGAGCCGCTGCGGCTCCGGCCGCGCCTCGTCGAACTCCATCGCCTCGATGCGCTCGCCGCGCTTCACGATCTTGCTCGACGAGGTGACGATGTCGCCGATATCTCCGGCCGCCTGAGTGAAGTGGGTCTGGAGCTTCCGCACCCGCTCGTCCAGCCGGCCGACATCGGCCAGCAACGCCCGCACCTCGGTCTGGATGCGATAGGCCTCTTCGCGCATCTTCACGTCGCGCAGCAGCGCCTGCACCACCTGGATCGACAGCATCAGGATCGATGGTGAAACGATGACGATGCGCGCCTTCAGCGCCCGCTGCACCACATCCTCGAAATGCTCGTGCAGGTCCGCAAAGATCGATTCCGATGGCACGAACAGGAACGCCGTATCGGCGGTTTCCCCGGCGATCAGGTATTTTTCCGAGATCGCCTTGATATGCACGCCCATGTCGTTGCGGAAGCCCGACGCAGCAAAGCGCGGGTCCTCGCCTTCGCCGGCCGCGGTGAAGCGCTGCCAGCTCTCGAGCGGGAACTTGGCGTCGATCACCAGCGAGGGCGCGCCGTTCGGCATATAGACCACGGCATCGGGCCGGCTGCCGTTCGACAGCGTCGCCTGGAAGGCATAGGCGTTCGGCGCGAGGCCGTCGCCGATGATCGCTTCCATCCGACCCTGGCCGAAAGCGCCACGGGTCTGCTTGTTGGCGAGGATCGACTGCAGCGACACCACGTTCTGGCTGAGCTGGGTGATGTTGGATTGCGCCCGGTCGATCACCGCCAGCCGCTCCTGCAGCTTGCTGAGGCTCTCATTGGTCTTCTGGTTGCTCTCCTGCATCGCCGCGCCGATGCGCTGGCCCTGGCTGTCGAGCCGCTCGTTCACCAGCCGGGCGAGGTCGGAGGTGCGCGAGCCGAAGATCTCGCTCATCGTCTGCATCCGGCCGGTCATTTCCGACTGCACCCGCAGCATGTCGGCGATATAACGCTCGGTTTCCTGCGCCTTGAGCTGCGCTGCGGCAGCTTCATCCGCCCGTTGCTGCGCTTCCTCGGCCCGCTCCCGGGACTGCCGCACCATCACCACCAGCAGGGCGACGAGCAGCGCCGCAAACAGCCCGCCGGCGGCAAACGCCGCGATCTCCAGGGTGACGGGGAAGTCGGCGATGACGAAAAGCACACGATCCATCGCTGCAGCCTACACGATTCGAGCGTCTTGTTCTCGCATTGTTCTTCGGCGCCGCAATTGGTGTGAACAGCGCGTAAACCGGCTGGCCGTTGACCGGCGCCCGGGAAATACCATATTCAGCGGCAACCCCCGCTGAAGGACTGAACGTTCATGGCCAAGCGCCCCATCCTGATCCTGCCCGACGAGCGCCTGCGCGCCATTGCAGAGCCGATCGAGAAGATCGACGATGGCATCAAGCAGCTGGCCAAGGACATGCTCGAAACCATGTACGACGCGCCGGGCATCGGCCTGGCTGCACCGCAGATCGGCGAGCTGAAGCGCATCGTGGTGATGGACCTCGCCAAGGAAGGCGAAGAGCCCACCCCACTGGTGATGGTGAACCCGGAAATCCTCAAATATTCCGACGAGACCGTCACCACCGAGGAAGGCTGCCTCTCCATCCCCGAGCTCTACTACGACGTCGAGCGCCCGGCCGAGGTCACTGTCCGCTACACCGATCTCGACGGCAAACAAGTAGAGCTCGACGCCAAGGACCGCCTCGCGGTCTGTGTGCAGCACGAACTCGATCACCTCGATGGCGTGCTCTACATCGACTACCTGAGCCGGCTGAAGCGCGACCGTGTGCTGAAGAAGTTCCAGAAGGCCGAGCGGCTGTCGAAGCGCGCTTGAAGCGGGCTGGACTCGCCACACCCACGGAGTCATTTCGGCGAAGGCCGGAACCCATCCTGAGGTGTACCGATCAACTACCGAGGGTTTTGGGCCATCCCAGGATGGGCCCCGGCCTTCGCCGGGGTGACCCGGTGCAGGATGGCTGACTGATGCGCATCATCTTCATGGGCACGCCGGAATTCGCCGTGCCCACCCTCACCGAGATCGTTTCGACCGGCCACGAAGTGGTCGCCGTCTATACGCGTGCGCCAAAACCCGCCGGTCGCGGCCAGGCCGAGCGCAAGTCGCCGGTGCATGAGGCGGCCGAAAGCTTTGGCATTCCGGTCTTCACCCCGCGCAGTCTGAAGCAGGCGCCCGAGCAGGAGGTGTTTGCCTCGCTCGACGCCGACGTGGCGGTGGTGGTCGCCTATGGCCTGATCCTGCCCAGGCCGATCCTCGAGGCGCCGCGGCTCGGCTGCCTGAACCTGCATGGTTCGCTGCTGCCGCGCTGGCGCGGCGCGGCGCCGATCCAGCGTGCGGTGCTGGCGGGCGACGCGCGCACCGGCATCATGGTGATGCAGATGGACGAGGGGCTTGATACCGGCGCCGTCGGCCTGATCGAGGAAATGCCGATCGGCCCGGATATGACTTCGGGCGAGCTGCACGACAAGATGATGCTGGTCGGCGCCGACCTGATGGGCCGGGCGCTGGCCGCGCTTGATCGCGGCAGCCTGCACTTCACCCCGCAGCCCGACGACGGCGTTACCTACGCAGCCAAGATCGACAAGGCCGAGGCCCGCATCGATTGGGCCAAGTCCGCGAGCGAGGTGCACAACCTGATCCGCGGCCTCTCGCCGTTCCCCGGCGCCTGGTTCGAACTCACGCTCAACGGCACGCCCACCCGCATCAAGGCGCTGCGTTCGACGCTGGTGGCGGGGCAGGGCGCTCCCGGCACCATCCTCCCCGAGCTCACCATCGCCTGCGGCACCGGCGCGGTGCGCCTCACCATGGTGCAGCGCGAAGGCAAGGGCGCCATGGACGCGGCGACGTTCCTGCGTGGGGCGGGGGTGTTGCCGGAGCGGGCATCGTGACGGGCCCCAATTAGCGATGCCCCGCTATCGCCTCTCCATCGAGTATGATGGCCGGCCCTTCTGCGGCTGGCAGCGGCAGGCCGGCGACCTCTCGGTGCAGCAGTTGCTGGAGGAGGCCATCGAGCGTTTCTCTGGTGAAAGCGTCGTCACCCAGGCGGCCGGCCGCACCGATGCGGGCGTCCATGCGCTCGGCCAAGTGGTGCATTTCGACCTCGAACGCGATTGGGATCCGTTCAAGGTGCGTGAGGCGTTGAACTATCACACCAAGCCGCACCCGGTGGCGATCCTCACCGCCGAGCGTGTCGACGAGACGTTCGAGGCGCGCTTCTCCGCCACTGCCCGCCACTACGAGTATCGCATCCTCAACCGCCGCGCCCGGCCCGGGCTCGATGCCGGCCGCGTCTGGCATGTACCGGTGCCGCTCGATGCCGAGGCGATGCACGCCGCGGCGCAGCTGATCCTCGGCAAGCATGATTTCACCACCTTCCGGGCCGCCGAGTGCCAGGCCAAATCGCCCGACCGCACCCTCGATATCTTCACGGTGTCGCGGCAGGCCGAAATGATCGTCGTCACCGCCAAGGCGCGGAGTTTCCTCCACAGCCAGGTGCGCTCGATGGTGGGTTCGCTGAAGCTGGTGGGCGACGGCAAATGGCAGCCACGCGATTTCCGCGCCGCCCTCGATGCCCGCGATCGCTCCCGCTGCGGCCCGCTGGCGCCGCCCGACGGGCTCTATCTCACAAGGGTTGACTACTAGCGGCGGCGGTGAGTTCGGCCAGCTGTTCCGGCGATAGGGGGAACACCGCGCTGACCACGAACAGCGCAATCACCCCGCTGATCAGCTGCACCACGAGGAACGAGGCGATCTGCCACGGGGTCAGCGTCAGGATCAGCCGCGCGATGTTGATCATGATGACGATGATCACGATGCCGGTGGCGATGAACACCAGCTCGCCGCCGAGGCCCATCAACCCGAGCAACGTCGTGGCGATGGTCAGGTAGAAG
>JAEUMC010000872.1 GCA_016793415.1 Devosia sp.
CGCCCTCATGGACGAAGAACTCGCCGCTTCCCAGCTGAATATCACCGGCGCCGCGCAGCAACTCCCTGAGCACCGGCTCCGCCTCGGGCGAAAACATCGGCACCGCCGCCAAGTCCTGCGTCGTCAACATCGATGCTATCCTGCGTGGTAGTTGCGTCCGGCAGTACTGCTAGCGAGTTTCGCCAGGCCCCGCAAATGAAAGACTGGAGCGCCGGTCGGCCCGCGCGACCCAGGGCTCAGGCGACGCTGGCCCGCTCGGTGGCCGAGACGGTGAACTTGCTTTCGAGGTGATCGCGGTCGAACGGCTTCATCATGTAGTCGTCGACCCCCGCCTTCAGCGCCAGGGCGATCTGCCCGATGTCGTTCTCGGTGACCATGTAGACCACGCGCGGTGTATGGCCGCCGACATAGCCGCGCAACAGCTTGAGGAATTCGAGCCCGCTCATCACCGGCATCTGCCAGTCGAGCAGGATGGCGTCGGGCATTTCCTGGCGGCACTTGTCGAAGGCTTCCTGCCCGTCCTCCGCCTCGTCCACGATGTAGTCGAGATCCTCCAGGATGCGGCGCGCCACCTTGCGCACCACGCTGGAGTCATCGACCACGAGGCAGGATTTCATGACGCGCTTCTCCCAACTCGGCGGCTGTCGAAGGCCCGCTTTGCGGCGCCTGCCCATCCACCGCGCGACCCGCGCTTGCTCTGCCCCCACCCGGGATCACCTCGGGCGCGGGACCGATCGACGCTTGTCGCTCGCCCACACTATCCCGCAAATCTGCGTATGAATGGTTAGCGAAACTTGAACCCTTCTCCGCATTGCAGAGTTTTTTGCAGCAACGCCGCCAGAGCAGATTGAACTGGACCAGTAGCGCGCCTCACCCAGAACTTGCCGCGCGGGACCGCGACTTTCTCGCTGACGACGCCGGGAGCAACGGTTCAGGGCGCGATAGCGGCGTAGGCCGGCGCCGGCGCCCGCATCTCGATCGGTGCATTCCAATACTTGGCGAAAGCCAGCATGTCGAAATAACCATTCCCGTCGACCCCGGGTCCGGTCGCCTCATCGAGAAAAGCCGACATCATCTCGACGCTGATATTGAGCTTGCCCAGGTACCAGCCGAAAATGGCAATGGTCTTGTCGTCCGGGCGGCCGACGCTGGCGCCCTGGATCGCCACCGGCAGATGGTTGGCGATCTCCACCCCCTCGTCGGCGATCATCTTCAACCCGGAGATCCAGATATAGGCGCAGGCGGACAGGCATTTGCCCACCGCATGGGTCCTGAGGTAGCGCTCGTGAATGATCACGCCGATGCGCACCGCGCTCAGCATGTCGCCGCCCGGCCCTTCCAGTTCGATGATACGCGGCTCGTGCTTGCGCACCGCAGCGAGGAACGTGGCGCCGTCGATCGAGGTGATCGGGCCCGACAGCCGCATCACCACTTCGTCACGCTCGTTGGTCCGATAGCTGTAGTCCGCCGCGCCCGCCCCTGAGCCGGCCACCGTCCCCACCGCCAGCAATCCGGCAAGCAGCAGCGCCCGGCAACGATCCCACCTGTCGCCCATCAGTTCATTCCCTGCGGTGCCGCCAGCAGACGATCACCCGGATCTACCCCGCGCGCATCACCCGGTTGGGGTATTACCGGCCGAAAAAACTCATGCTATGAAGACATCATTCGATCCGGCCGCGCTTTCGGCTCGTATTTCTCGCCATCGATCATCATCAGATCCAGTTCTTACAGATGGAATTTGACATCACATTTTGATGCCAATGCAGATGGACTGCGGGATTGACCGAGAGTGGTTCCAGATTTTTTGCCAACTCGACCAAACTGAAATCGATTACACAATCTTTGAAATCGATTACAGGAGGAGCACAAAGCGTTTCTACGCGACGCCGCACCCGCATCCCAACCGGCAGTGTGGCAACGCCGCGCGCCGGACGCGCCATGGAAATCCCCGCCGATCTGATCGACCAGATCTATGAGGCGGCAGCCGTGCCCGAACTCTGGCCCGCCGTACTGTTGCAGCTGTGCGGTATTGCCGGGGCTCATGCCGGGGCGCTGACTTCCATGGACGCGTCCGGCCTCGCCGGCTACCTCGCCACTGACACCTATGAGGCGGCCTACCGGGATTACTGGGAGCATGGCAGCGCCATCGACAATGTGCGGTTGGGGCGGTCGCTGCGCGACTATCCGATGGCATTCTCATCCGACCTCGAACTGTGTTCGGAAGTCGAACTCGCTGCCGACCCGCTCTACACCCGCTTCCTCCGCCCACATGGGCTGGAGTGGACTGCCGGCACCGTCATCCCGGTGCCGAGCGGCGACATGCTGGTGTTCGATCTCGCGACACCGGCCGGTGTCGGCCCGTTCCGGCGCGAGGCCCTGACGCAGCTCGATCATTTCCGCCCGCACCTCGCCCGTGCCGCCCTGCTCTCGCATCGGCTTGGGCGGCGCGCCGCCGCCAGTCAGGCTGCCGCCATGCAACTGGTCGGGCTGCCTTGCGCAGTGTGGGGCCGCGGCGGCCGCCTGCTCGCCGCCAACGCCCTGTTCGAGGCGCTGGCGCCACGTGTGCAGTTCGCCGCCTTCGGACACCTCTCCTTCGCCGATCCTGACGTCGATCGGCTGGTCGAGGCGGCAATGGCATCGTTGGGCACCGCAGCCGAGCCGGTCGTGCGCTCGGTCCCGATGCGCGCCGTGCCCGACGCTCCGGCGCTGGTGGTCCACCTGCTGCCGGTGCGGCGCGCCGGTGGCGACATCTTCGTGGCAGCGGAAGGGGTGATCGTGGTCACGCCGGTCGCCGCGCCTGCGGCGCCGCTGACCCAGGTGCTGATGGGTCTGTTCGACCTCACTCCCGCCGAGGCCAAGGTCGCCCGCGGCATTGCCTCCGGCCTCGACGTGCAGCGCCTCGCCGCGGCATTGGCGCTATCGCCCGAGACGGTGCGCAGCCAGCTCAAGGCTGTACTCGCCAAGACCGGCACGCGCCGGCAGGCTGAACTGGGGTTGATGCTGTCGGGAGCCCGACCGCTGCCGGGCCCGCAGTGAGGTCAGGCGGCTGCCGCAACTGCTTTCGGCGTCGCCGAGAACTCGAACACGTCGTTCTCGATGCCGATCTTCAGTTCCATGTCGGTCATCCGCGCCAGGATACCGGTATAGAACGGCTGGATGCCGCGCGCATCGACGCCGCCTTCCGGCGAGCCCGACAGCAACCCCTCGGCGCCCGAGGGCATCAGCGTCTTCTGCCGCTTTTCCGGATCCGACTTCGAGGTCAGCTTGAACACTTCGGCGCCCGCAGCGCCTTCGATCTTTGCCGTCACCACGCCGCCGCGCGGCACCGCCATGGCGGCGATCAGCAGCATGTTCATGAACAGCTTGGCCTTGTGCTTGGGCAAGAGGATCAGCGGCACCTGCCAGTCGAGGTCGGCCTTCTCGATCTCGAAATAGATCCGCGCCACCCGCTCGCACTCGCGCGTGTCGAAATCGGTGCCTGCCGTCGACGACGCGCCGTAAGCCAGGCGAGCGAACTCGAGTTTCGCCCGCGCCTGCTTGGCGGCGTTGGCGATCAGTTCCTGTGCCCCGTCGGCCATTGCCGACTGGGTCGGGTCGGCCAGCACCTCGAGCCCGTTCCCGATCGCCCCGACGGGGTTGATCAGGTCATGGCAGACCCGAGAACACAGCATCGCCGCGAGGTCGGTCGCCTTGAGCTCGATGAAATCCGCCATTCTATGGGTCCTTGGGGTCGAATCAATTTGGCGTAGCCTAACCGCAACCTGCGGTTGGCCCTAGTGTGGCGCAGCTTCCGCGACCTCGCCGTCAGCCGGCACCACGTCCGCCGCCTTGCCCACCGCGTCGGCGACGCTGCCCTCCTCCGCGGTCAGCGTGCCGCTGAGCCTCGCCCAGCCGCCATTGGCGTCGCGCACCGAGATATCCTCGCTCTTGAAGAACGCCTCGCGGTTGGCCACCGAGTAGAACAGGTAGAGCTTCATGCCGACGATGGTGTAAAGCCGCGGCTTGCCGTCGGACAGATAGCCGCGGCTGAGGCTGGTGGCGCAATGGCCGCCGAACTGCGGCGCATAGATCTCGGGGTTGCGCATGAACACGTCGCGGTTCGCCGCCGAGGCGAAGTACCAGGGCACCCCGCCCCATTGGTACTCATAGTCGGCGAGCCCCTGCACCGGCTCGGGCTCGGTGAAATAGCTCACCGGATCGTAGCCCTCGAGCGCCACCCCGGTCAGCGGATCGGTGACGATGGCATCGACCAGCGCGGCGGCGTTGGCGGCGGGGCTAAGTACAAGCCCTGAGCTCAACCACAGCGCTATAAGAAGCCCGGTTATGGTTAAGTTTTGTTTACGCTTTTGCCGCATCATTGCCGCCATGAACGCCTAGCTTGAGATGACCTCAGGCAAGCCGGATGCGCCGAACCTAGCGTCGTCATGGTAAGTACCGCGTAAATGGCCTGCCGCTCGAACTAAGCCCCTCCGGAGTGCCCTCATGCTCGACCGCATGGTCTACCTCATTCTCGCCGCCTTCGTCGCACTGACCGCGGCTACGCTGGTGCTGACCCCGACCTTCAGCCAGGCGCAGGAGCAAGGTTCGCTCTCCGACACCTTCTCGGGCGACGAGCTGGTCGATACCGGCCACCAGTTCTTCGGCTCGGTGGCGCAGGGCCTCGCCTCGCTGGTCGAGCGCGCCGTCAGCCAGTTCGGCCTGCCCAACGCCTATATCCTCGGCGAGGAAGCCGGCGGCGCCATCTTTGCCGGCGCGCGTTATGGCGAGGGCACCATGTACACCCGCAACCAAGGTGAGCACTCGGTATTCTGGCAGGGCCCGACCGTCGGCCTCGATTTCGGTGGCGACGGTTCCAAGGTGATGATGCTGGTCTACAATCTCAGCTCGGTGTCGGATGTCTATGGCCGCTACCCCGGCGTCGACGGCTCGGCCTATGTCATCGGCGGGCTCGGCATGACGGTGATCAAGTACGGCGATGTGGTGATGGTGCCGATCCGCTCGGGCGTCGGCGCCCGCCTCGGCGTCAATGTCGGCTACCTGAAGTTCACCCAGGAACCGACCTGGAATCCCTTCTGATCAGCCCTACGCGTTCCGATCGCGAAAACCCGGCGCAATCCGTTCAACCGGCGTTCATCGCGGTGGCGCATCGTGACCACGTGCCCGTCTTCCGGTAAGGTTACGGCCTGACAGCGATAGCCCGGGGGCGGCGATTGCTGCCAACGTGGCGGGCGCGAACACCCGGGACCGGGCAGTTGCCGGTGGCGGAGTTGAGTTATGGTCATTGAAAACATCATGTATTTCGTGCTCGGCCTGCTCGTGGCCGGGCTGTTGGCGTTGATCATCATGCCCGCCGTGTGGCGCCGCGCCGTCCGCCTCACCAAGAAGCGCATCGAAGCCGCGACGCCCATGACCATGGCCGAGTTCCGCGCCGACAAGGACCAGTTGCGCGCCGAGTTCGCCCTCTCCACCCGGCGCCTCGAGATGAATGTCGAGGCCTTGCGCCGCCGTCTGTCCGACCAGCTGCGCGACATCAATCGCAAGAAGAACGAACTGGGTGGCATCAAGGGCGAGCGCGACAGCCACCTGCAGGTGGTGCGCGAGCTCGAGGAGCGCGAAGCCGAAGCCCGCCGCCGTATCCTCGAACTGGAGAAGGAAGGCGCCGATCTCGCGCAGAAGCTGCGCATGCGCGACCGCGAACTGGGCGAGAAATCCAGCCAGCTCGACGCCGCCCGCGAAACCCTGCGCGGCAGTGCCCCGCGTGCCTTCGCCATCGACGGCAAGGCGCTGAGCGGCAACTACAACACCGATATCGACGAGCTGCTGCAATATCTCGAGATCGAAAAGAAGCGCTCCGAATTCCTCGAAACGCAGAACCGCACGTTGATCGAGAGCCTCGAGAATTCCGACAAATCCGGCGCCGAGGCGCGCGCCGCGGCGACGGACCTGCGTGAGAAACTGGCCAGGCGCGACGACGTGGTCAGCGACGCCCAATCCGACCTGGCGGCCGCCGAGGCCCGTATCGCCGATGCCGAAAGCCGTGTCTCCAGCCTCCTCGCCGAAACCACCAAGCTGGTCGGCGACGGCGAGGAAAAGCGCGACATGCTGCTGGCCGAAAAGCTCGGCCTCGAGGAAGAAATGGAAAAGCTCCGCGCCAAGGTGGCGAGCGTCGAAGACACCGTGATGGCCGATTGGGACAGCGACCGCATCGAGCAGTCGCACCTGCGCGAGCGCCTCAACGACATCGCCTCCGACGTCAGCCGGCTGGTCTATGCGCTCGAAGGCAACGGCCCGATCGACGAGGAAGAGAGCCTCGCCGCCCGCATGCAGAAATTCGTCGACGCCGAAGAGGCTGAGGCCGCTCCGGTCAAGGGCCCCAGGGCCAGGAAGGGCGGCGCGCCGGAAGGACAGGCCGTCTCGGACCGGCTGAAGGCACTGCGCGAGTTGCAGGACGGGAACTGAGTCCGAGCAAGCGGCACGATCAGTCGGGATTCCCTCTCCCGCCTGCGGGGGAGGAGGGACCAGCCGACAGGCTGGTGGTAGGGGGGTGCCACAAACACTGGCCCCTGCCCAGTCCGCTTACGATCAGTGCGTGGGGCTCCCCCCCTCCCACCACGCTTGCGCGTGGTTCCCCCTCCCCCGTAAACGGGAGAGGGACGGCGACTGCATACCCCCGGGCAGCTACTCGCTCACCACAGGCACTTCGCGGATCATCTCGCCCGACTTGCCGTCGAAGATGCGCACGCTGGTGATCGGGCCGAGCCGATAGGTGACGGTGACCCGCCCATCCGCTGCCACCGCCGAAACCACTTCGCCGCCGGCCGGAATCTTCAGCGCCGCGATCACGTAGTCACCCCCGGCTTTGCCGTCGCTCTGCGATGCGCGGTAGACAAGTGCGCCGCCGATGGCGATAAGGCCCACCACCAGTAGCCCCATCGAGACCAGGAAGGACTTTCGCGCCCGGGCCAGCACGGCCTTGGCTTCCGGCGTCAGTTCCGGGGTGGTTTGGGGTTTGTCTTGAGGATCGCTCATGCAGGAAATTTCCGGCGAGGAACAGGAGTGGCAATTGCTGGTCGATGCCGCCGACGCCGGCAGCCGGCTGGATGCCGCACTCGCCCGTGCCGTACCGGTCTTCTCGCGCAACCGGATCAAGGACCTGATACTGGCCGGAAGCGTTGCGATCAATGGGCGAGCTGTCACAGAGCCGAAATACAAGCTGCGCGAGGGCGAGGAAGTGACGCTGGTCGCTCCCGAGCCGATCGAGGCCGAGCCGACCCCGGAGAACATCCCGCTCGACATTCTCTATGAGGATGACCAGCTGATCGTCATCAACAAGCCGGTCGGCATGGTGGTGCATCCGGCTCCCGGCAACTATTCCGGCACCCTGGTCAACGCCCTGCTCTACCATTGCGGCGACAGCCTCAAGGGCATCGGCGGGGTCAAGCGGCCGGGGATCGTCCACCGGCTCGACAAGGATACCTCGGGCGTCATGGTCGCCGCCAAGACCGAGCAGGCGCACAACCACCTCGCCGCGCAGTTCGCCGATCACGGCCGTACCGGGCCGCTACATCGCGCCTATCTCGCCTATTGCTGGGGCCGCACCCAGCAGGCCTCGGGCACCGTCGAGGCGCCGCTCGGCCGCGACCCGGCCAACCGGTTGAAACAGGCGGTGCGCCAGGATGGCCGCGAGGCCATCACCCACTACTGGGTCGAGGCCCGCTTCGGCGACGAGGGCTGGGACATCACCCGCATCCGCTGCGAACTCGAGACCGGCCGCACCCACCAGATCCGCGTCCACATGGCCCATATCGGCCACCCGCTGGTCGCCGACATGGTCTACGGCCCGGGCTTTGCCACCAAGGTCAACCGCCTGCCCGACGCAGCCAAGGCGGCAGTGGCCGGCCTGGGCCGGCAGGCCCTGCACGCCGCCGAGCTCGGCTTCGAGCACCCGGCAACCGGCGAGGAAATGCAGTTCGAAGCACCGCTGCCGCCCGACCTGGAAACGCTGGAAGCGGCCATCGAACCGTTCGACCGGGCGTTTGCACGGTAGGCTGAGACAGTTCGCTGATTGCTCCCCTCCCCCTTGAGGGGAGGGGTTGGGGGTGGGGGTCCATCGGCGATCACCGCACCACCCCCACCCTCAATCCCTCCCCTCAAGGGGGAGGGAGGCGACGACTTCAAGGTCCGCATGCCATCGAGACATGCCCTGCAAGGTTCACGCAACCTTCCGGGTCTACCAACGTTCTCATCGAGGGTCCGTGGGTCTTATCAAGACCGATTTTCGACCTATA
>JAEUMC010000906.1 GCA_016793415.1 Devosia sp.
TTTCGCCATCTTGTAGCCGAGCTGGCGCTCGACCCTGAGCCGCAGCGGCGCTCCGTTCTCGACGGGAACCTCCGCGTCGTTCATGCCGTATGCCAGGATGGTCTGGGCATGGCGTGCATCGACGAGGTCGATGGACTCGTAATAGCGGACGTCGCCGGAAAGTCCGCGCTCGATCGTGTCCATGCAGCGGAACAGCGCGAAACGCGCATCCGCCTTCGCCCCGACTATGTCGAGCACATGCGCCAGCGGCACGCCGGTCCATTTGGCGATGCAGCTCCAGCCCTCGACGCAGTCGTGCCGGGTGATCTGGGTGCGCGCCGGCATGTTCCTCAGTTCAGTCAGCGAGTACTCTTTCGGCGTTTCCACCAGCCCGGTGATCCTGAGCTTGTAGGCGGCGAAACCGCTCGCCTCGAGGTCGCGGTAGAGCTCGATATTGCGCGGATCGGTCGAACCGTTCGGACGCTGCCCCTGGCGGATTTCGCTCTCGGAAAACTCCTTGGCCATCGCCTGCTCGCCGACCAGCGCCCGCTGCGCGCTATAGGTCAGCTGGTTGGCTCGCTCGAGAAAATCGCGCACCGGATGGTTGCGTTGCCCGAGGAAATCGAACTCGCTGCACCCGGCCAGTATCAGCGAACCGGCGGACGCGGCGCCGAGCCCAAGCAGCCGGCGGCGGTTCAGGATCAGCCGGCTCATTTCGATTTCTCCTTCCTGGGCGCATCCGGCTCGGTGCCCGGACTGGTGCGGTAGTACCCGGTAATCATCGAGCGCAGCTCGTTGATCGGTCCCGCCAGCACCACCATGGCGATGTGCACCACGAAGAACAGCACCAAGAGCAGCATGACGATGAAGTGGATGGTGCGCGCCGTCTGCCGCCCGCCGAACACCTCGACCAGCCACGGCCAGCCGGCATTCATCGTCGGCGACATGGAAAGCCCGGTGAGGATGATCAGTGGGAACAGGATGAAGAACACCCCGAAATAGGCGAGCTTCTGCAGCGGCGAATAGGTTCTGCGATGATGGAAGCGGAAGCGGATATGCTCCCAGATATCCTTGGGCAGCTCGCGGAAATCGCGCGGCTTGAGGATCACGTCGCGCCACAGATGCCCGTTGGCGAGGCTCGAGATCACCCAGATGGCCAGCGCCCCGGCGAGGATCCAGGCAAAGAAGAAATGCACCACCCGGCCCGTGGCCAGGTCGCGGAACGAGGGGATGGTGGCCCAGCCGGGAAAGCCGACAAAGTTGGGGTTACCCCTGAGAGCGCTCATCCCCAGCACGCCCGTGGTGTCGAACTTCTGCCCGAACACCGTGGTGAAGCCGCGTGGCCCGGCATCGGTATTCTCCGCTCCGATCCTCAGGATCGCGTTGTCGAACTCGAAGCCCGATTGGGCCCCGACATAGAGCGCCGGATGGGCGTTCCAGATCTGCAAGCCACTGAGCAAGAGGAAGAACATGGCAATCGCCCACACCCAGTGGGTGACGCGGGTCAGGATCGCCTGCCGATAGATCAGCGGCCCTCTGGGCTTCGCCTGTCGGTCAACCTCGACTCTGTCGATTGCCTGATCGGTCATCGTTCCCCCGATGGTTCCGGCGTTGCTCCCCGTCTGCCCTTTAGGAACGGCAGTTCGGGGAGCGATTGCAGCCTATCACGGATAGTTTATTGCGCCGGCTTCATCGCGCCGTCGGCCATCGGCTCGGCGGACATGGCATCGCCAGGCGTGGCAGACATGGCGTCACCCGCCATCGGCTGAGTGGCGTTGCAGGCCTTGGTCGCCTCGTCCTTTTTCATCGCGTCGGCTTCCATGGCAGCCTTGTCGAGGCACGCCTTGAGCATGTCCTCCGGGCTCATCATCGCGTCGCCCGTCATCGGCTCGGCGGCCATGGCGTCACCGGCCATCGGCGTGGCCATGGCGTCCTCGGCTGCAACATTGCCCGCAACACCCAGGGCGGCCGCCAGAGCGAGGGCGGAAAGAATGGTCTTCATCGGAGATCTCCCGTTGGCCGCTCATGCGGCGGTTACAGGAACGAATTCGCCGCCGGGCCACCGGCGGTTACCGCCGTCACGCGTTCGTGACAGCGCGACAGATTTCGCGGCGCGGTGTAACCTTTGCCGCGTCCTCACCGAATTCGGGATTCAATGAGCGTCACCTCGGACATGGAAGCGCGGCTTCGCGCGCTGATGCTGAAGGCGCTCGACGGCGACGCGGGCGCCTATCGCACGCTGCTCGAAGAGCTGCGCCGCATGCTGCGGCCGTACTTCGCGCGCCGCCTGACCCCAGAGCTCGCCGCCAACAGCGACGACCTCGTGCAGGAAACCCTGATGGCCATCCATACGCGACGGCTGACCTATGATCGCGCCCAGCCGCTCACCGCCTGGGTGCACGCCATCGCGCGCTACAAGCTGATCGACCATTTCCGCCGCGCCAGGGTGCGCGCCACCGTGCCGCTGGAAGACGACGCGGCGCTGTTCGCCCGCGACGAGGCGGGCGACGCCAGCGCCAGGATGGATGTCGATGCGGTGCTCTCGACCCTGCCCGCGCGCCCGGCCGAGCTGATCCGCCAAACCCGGCTCGAAGGCGCCTCGATCGCCGAAGCCGCGGCCCGTACCGGCATGTCGGAATCGGCGGTGAAGGTCTCGATCCATCGCGGGCTCCGCTCGCTCGCCGACCGCTTCGGAGGGCGCTCCGATGAGTGACGAACTGCTCGACCGGCTGACCGCCGACCTCAAGCCGACCCCGCCCCGGGCGCTGCAGGCGCGGCTGTTCGGCTGGGCCGGCCTCGGCGCCGTGCTGTCGGCGATCATCATGCTGCTGTGGCTCGGCCCGCGGCCCGACATGATGCAGGCGCCCGGCACCATGATGTTCTGGACCAAGTTCGGCTACACCGCGATTTTCGCCATTGTCGGCGGCATCGCGGCGCTCAACCTGGCGCGGCCGGGCGGCCGACTGGGCCCGCAGGTGCTCGTCCTCGCCGCGCTGGTGCTGCTGGTCGGCGCCGGCGGTCTCGTCCAGCTGATGCTGATGGGCCCCGACCAGATGAGCAACCTGGTGATGGGCAATACGGCGCTCCGCTGCCCCTTCTACATCGTCGCGCTGTCGGCGCCGATCTATGGGGCAATCGTCCTCGCCATGCGCCGCGCCGCCGCGCCGACCAACCCGACGCTCGCCGGCTTTGCCGCCGGGCTGTTCGCGGGCGGCGCCGGTGTCTGGATCTACGCCTTCCACTGCACCGAAAACGGCATGCCCTTCATCGCCATCTGGTACACCGCAGGCGTGCTCGCGACGGCGCTGCTCGGGGCGCTGATCGGCCGGTTCGCGCTGCGGTGGTAGGGGTCGAGAGATCCCGCAAACACACCAACGCCGGTGCTCGCCGACCCCCACCCTTGATCCCTCCCCCTAAACATGGGGAGGGAGACGATAGCCTCGATATCGGTGGGAGGGTCTCCCGCCCCCTGTTTAGGGGGAGGGGACAGGGGTGGGGGTCAGCCCGCGCCGCGATCGCAATGACGCGCGTCTCGCTAACCCTCGTCGCGCGCCGCCCAATTGATCCCGCGGCGCAGGATCGTCGCCATCTGCGGGTTCTCGAATTCCTTGGCCTGGTGTCCCAGCGTCGAGTGGAACACCTTCCCCGCCCCATACTGCCGCTTCCACACCACCGGCATCACCACGCCCTTGGTCCAGGGCGCGTACTGGCCGGAGAAGGTGGTCGTTGCCAGCACGTCGACCGAGGGGTCCATGTGCATGTAGTACTGCTCGGAGGTATAGGGGAACGAAGCCGGGATGCCCTGCATGATCGGGTCCTCGGGTTTCGTCACATCGACGGTGTAGTCGATGATGTTGCCCGGGTGGGCGACCCATTGCCCGCCGACCACGAACTGGTAGTCGACCGCATCGCGGAACGCATCGCTCATCCCGCCATGGTGTCCGGCGAGGCCGACGCCGCCCTCGATGGCTTTGACGAGGTTCGCCAGCGGCTCCTTGTCGATCTTGCTCATGGTGTAGATCGGGATGATCAGGCTGAGCTCGTGGATCGCCGGATCGGCGAATACCTGAAGGTCGGTTTCGACCCGCACCGAATAGCCGTCTTCGTGCAGCCAGCGCCGATAGATTGCGGCGCATTCCTCGGGGTCGTGCCCGTTCCACCCACCCCAGACGATCAAGGCACTGCGCATAGTCGACTCCCCGCTAAAGAGGGGCGGAGAGTAACCGAACGAGCCGCTCATGGAAGCCCAAAAGCGTCGCCCCACGCCCTTCCGCTGCCGCGCTTTCTATAGTTAACTTGCCCCTCCACTGGGGTTGCGGATGACGGCCAGCGGCATGCCTGATGCTTGTTACACCGGCGTTGCAATGCAGTGCGAGAAGGGTCCGGACCAACCGGATTCCACGCAAAGGGACAGAGATATGAAGAAGCTGTTGTTCGGCGCCGCGGCGCTGGCGCTGTCGACCGGGTTCACCGGCGCGGCGCAGGCCGAGTTCTCGCTCAAAATCCTCCACATCAATGATTTCCACTCGCGCTTCGAATCCATCACCGGCACCGACTCGACCTGTAACGCCGAAGGCGAACAGAAGGGCGAGTGCTTTGGCGGCATTGCGCGCCTGAAGACGGCGATCGACGCCGAGCGCGCCGAGGCCAAGACGGCGGGTGAGAACAGCGTGCTGTTCTCGGCCGGCGACGAGTTCCAGGGCTCGCTGTTCTATACCCAGTACAAGTCCGAGATCGTCGCCGATTTCATGAACGACATGGGCTTCGACGTGGTCGCCACCGGCAACCACGAGTTCGATGATGGCCCGGCCGAGTTCGCCAAGTTCATCGCCTCGGCCAAGTTCCCCATCATCGGCGGCAACTTCGACACCACGAGGGATCCGGACCTCAAGGGCCTGCCCAAGGGCGTGATCGTCCTCAACATCGCCGGCGAGAAGGTCGGCGTCATCGGCGCCACCACCGAGGATACTCCCGACATCGCCTCTCCCGGCCCGAACGTGGCGTTCGAGAGCGTCACCGAATACGTCAAGGGCGCCGTCGGCGCGCTCGAAGCGGCCGGCATCAACAAGATCATCGTCGTCAGCCATATCGGCTACACTGTCGATCAGGATCTGGCCAAGGCCGTCTCCGGCATCGACGTGATCGTCGGCGGCCACAGCCACACCTTCCTCGGTACCGGCGAAGGCGAGGCCGGCCCCTACCCGACCCTGGTCAAGAATCCCGACGGCGTCGATGTACCGATCGTCCAGGCCGGCCAGTACGGCAAGGTGCTGGGCGACATCAAGATCACCTGGGACGATGCCGGCAAGGTCACTTCCGCGGTCGGCGCGCCGATCCTGCTCGATGCTTCGGTGACCCCCGACCAGGGTTTCCTCGACCGCGTCGCCGAGCTCGGCAAGCCGCTCGAGGCGCTGAAGGCCGAAGTGATCGGCAGCGCCACCGAAGCCATCCAGGGCGATCGCAATGTCTGCCGCGTCATGGAATGCTCGATGGGTAACCTTGTCGCCGACGCTCAACTCGACCGCGTCGCCGATCAGGGCGTCACAATCTCGATCGCCAATTCGGGTGGGCTGCGCGCCTCGATCGATGCCGGCGAGATCACCATGGGCGAAGTGCTGACCGTGCTGCCCTTCTCCAACACGCTCGCCACCTTCCAGCTGAGCGGCGCCGATCTCGTCGCCTCGCTGGAAAACGGCGTCAGCCAGATCGAGGAAGTCGCCGGCCGCTTCCCGCAGGTCGCGGGGTTGAAGTACACCTTCGACAAGTCCAAGCCCGCCGGCTCGCGTATCTCCGACGTGCTGGTCAAGGATGGCGACAACTGGGTGGCTATCGATCCGGCCAAGACTTACGGCATCGTCACCAACAACTATGTGCGCGGCGGCGGCGACGGCTATGAGCTGTTCGGCACCAAGGCGGTGAACGCCTACGACTTCGGCCCGCCGCTCGAGAAGGTGGTCGCCGACTACATCGCCAAGCTCGGCGGCGCCTACACCCCGTACACCGACGGCCGCATCACCGATGCCTCGCCGGCCCCTGCACCGGAACCGGCGGCTCCTGCCGAAGCACCGGCGGCTCCGGCAGCAACAGAAGCTCCGGCCGCCGCGCCAGCCGAAGCCCCGGCAGCGGCTCCGACTGAGACTCCGGCGATGGCACCCGCGGAGACTCCGGCGATGGAGGCTCCCGCCATGGCGCCTGCTACGGAAGCACCGAAGCAATAAGCACCAGAACGCGCAGTCGGCGCCCCTCTCCCGCTTGCGGGGGAGGGGGGACCAGCCGACAGGCTGGTGGGAGGGGGGTGCCGCTTGAGCCGGCCCTACCAGTCCGCCCACCATTTGTGCTTGGGGCACGCCACTCCCCATAAGCCGGTGGCTCCCACGACCCCCTCGCTTGCGAAAACTAAGGACTTAGCTGCGCTAAGCCCAAGTTTTCGCTTTCTCCCCCGCCAAGGGGGAGAGTCCCGACTGATGCTCCGGCGTGAGTGGAAGGCACGGATCATCTCCCCCTTGGCGGGGGAGAAAGCAAAATCTTAGGTTTAGCCGTTTGGCTAAGCCTTAGATTTTGCAAGAGAGGGGGTCTTGGAGGGCACGGCCGCGTCAGCGCTGAAACAACACCACCTTGTCGTCGCCATAAATCGTGCGCGCGAACTCCTTGAAGCCGAGCCGCCCGGCGACCCGCATCGAGGCGAGGTTGTCGACATTGATCAGGCAGGTCATCCGGCGCCCGGGAAAGGTCTTCCCGGCCCAGCCGATCGCTGCCTGCATCGCCTCGGTGGCGTAGCCCCAGCCCTGCGCCGAGGGCATCAGGGCCCAGCCGGCTTCGAGCGTGCCTTCGAGCGGCGGCTCGATGATGCGGCGTGCCTCGTGGAAGCCGGCCTCGCCGACCAGCTGCCCGGACTCCTTCTCGAAGGTCGCGAAGAAGCCGAAGCCGAGGTGCTGCCAGCCCCCAGCCCGGGTCAGGAAGCGCTGCCAGCTCTGCTCGCGGGTGAACACCCGGCCGCCGATGAAGTGTACGACATCCGGGTCGGCCCACATGGCGGCGAAGGCGTCGAAATCACTGGGTGTATAGGCGCGGAGGATCAGCCGCTCGGTTTCGATGGTTGGAATGTCCATGGCGTCAGCGCGGGTTCGCCAGCTGCCGCCAGATCAGCAGCACGATGACCGAGCCGACAATGGCGCCGAGGAAATTGGCCGGCTCCCCCGCCCTGAGCCAGCCGATCTGCTGGCCGAGCCAGGTGGCGACGAACGCTCCGACGATGCCGAGCACCACGGTGAGGATGAATCCTCGCGGTTTCGGATCGCCCGGCGTGATCAGCTTGGCGATGAACCCGACGATCAGTCCGATAAGGATGACGCCCAGAACTTCCATGTAACCCTCCCTGCCCGCTGCATAAATGGACCCGCGGTCGATGGGTTGCAATGGGGGAGCAGTCACTCGGCTGCGGGCCGAAAGGACCAGCCGGTGGCTGTGGACCCCACCCCTGTCCCCTCCCCGCAAGGGGGAGGGAGACGACAACACCGGCGTCACAGTCTGCGTCTCCCTCCCCCTTGCGGGGAGGGATCAAGG
>JAEUMC010000913.1 GCA_016793415.1 Devosia sp.
GGAACTCAGTGGGATGTTTCAGCGCCAGCGGGTGCCGATAGCTCGCACTAGGTTCCCGCCTTCGCGGGAATGACGCCGGTGTGTTGGCCCGCGTACAAGGTTACGCGCGCTCCCCAAAGCCAAGCGGGGCCGGTCCTTTCGGACCAGCCCCTGCCAGGCAACAGGAAACCGTTCGGTTACCGGATCGTGCCGACCGACCAGAAGAAGGTCTCGCCCGAGCTATCGGCGACGCCGTCATTGTCGGTGATCACGTAGCCGGTGCCGTCGGCGCCGATGGCGAAGCTCTCGACCTTGTCGACGACATAGCCGTTGTTGGCGGCGAGGTCCGGAATGAAGTCGCGAACCTCCTCCTTGGTCACCACCGGCAGCTCGCCGCCGATTTCGGCGCCGACCAGCGCTGCGACCGGCACCCGGTAGAGCTTCTTCAGCGCCGCCTTCAGCGCGATCTGGTTGTCGCGTTCGACGATGTAGACATAGTCGCCATGCGCGGTGATCTCGGAGAGACCGTTCCAGGCGCCGTCGGCCGCGGCTTCCAGCGGGTAACGCACCGCCGACCAGGTCTTCTCCTTGGTATTGTAGCCCAGGAGCTTCACCTGGCCCTTCGGATCGTCCTTCCACTCGCGCTGGATCGCCACCCACAGGGTGTCGCCAACCTTGGTGACGCCTTCGGCGCCGTAGCGGATCTCGTTAGGCAGCAGCGCTTCGGGGAATGCCACCTCCTCGGTGATCTTGCCGTCGGCATCGACGCGGTACAGCGCATGCGGGGTCAGCTTGTCGCTGCGGCCTTCCGAGGCCACCCAGAAGCCGCCTTCGCCATCGAGCGTGATCCCCTCGAGGTCGAGCTTCTGCGCGGCGTCGCCGCCACGGGTGACGATGGTCTTGTTGACGATCTTCGCCGGCCTGGCCGTGGCGTCGATCTGGTAGATCGCCGGCTGGGCGCTGAGCACGCTGTCGCTGACCGCGTAGAGGATACCGGGCTTCTCGGCATCGCCCACTGCGCCCGAGATGGCGGCCCAGCCGATCGGCTTGCCGTCGGCATCGAGGTCGGAGATCAGCTGCGGGTAAGCCGCTTCGCCTTCGCCCAGTTCGTAGAGCATGACATGCGAGCCGGCGAGGCCATCAGCCCGCAGGTCCGTCTCGCTGGCGGTAACGAACAGGTTACGCGAGGGAATGGCGACCGAGCCCTCCGGCCCGATGCCCGAAGGCAGCGACTGCAGGTATTCGGGCTCGGCTCCGGTATCCGTGTACACCGCAACCAGCGAGGCGCGTTCCTGTGCGACGAACAGATACGGCGTATCGCCATAGGTGGCGGCTTCCAGCCCCTCGGGCTCGACGCCTTTCTTGTTGCGCGCATCCGGATAGTGGCCGAGGCGAGCGGCCTCGTATTCCATCGACGGGCCGCTCTCGTAGGCGACCGTGCCATCCTTGTTGAAGATGGTGAAGCTGCGCGAGCCGCCCTTCCAGTCGCCTTCATTGGCGACTACCAGACGGTTGTCGTCGAGCCACTTCACGGCGTCGGGCTCACGCGCCACATCTTCCAGCTTGCCGGTGAACTTGAGCGCACCGTCCTTCTTGGTGTCGACACCCTCGAGGCTGACGGTGCCGGCCGAGAAATGCGATTTCACCGCGCCGGTCTTGCCGTCGACGATCACGATCTCGTTGTTCTCCTGCAGCGTCACCGCCACCTCGTCGAGACCGTTGAAGGAGACGTACTCGACTTCCGGATCTTCCGGCGCGATGGCGGCAAGGCCGGTCAGCTCGACTTTCGCGAGGCTCTCGGGGTCGAGCGCACCGCCATTGATCGACAGCAGCACCAGGTAGCCGCCCGGCGCCTGCGGGATGTCGCCATCGTTCAGGTCCTCGTCACGCTCGTTCTCGATGGCGATGGCAAGGATGGTGCCGGCGGCATTGTGGGCGATCGAGTCGGGCTGGCCGCCCAGTTCGACGGTACTCTCGATCGCCTTGCTGGCGAGGTCGACCACCACCAGCTTGCCCGACGGATTAGCCTTGCTTTCGGACGTGTTGACCGCCGCATAGACCTTGCTGCCGACAATGGTCACCGAGGTCGGCTCGCCGTCGAGGGCGAGGAAGCCGGCGGCCTTCGGGGCCCTGGCGTCGGTGATATCGATGAAGCCGATGCCGCCGGCCGGGCTGTCGGAATAGACCAGGGTCAGGCCGTCTTCCGAGGCAGTGATGATTTCCGACGAGGTCGCTTCGGCCTTGGGGTTGTTCAGTTCCACCGGAAAGCTGGCGATGCGGTTGAACACCGGCGCGGCATAGGCCGAGGTGGCGAGAAGGCCGGCGGTGAGGCCGAGGAGGATGGATCTGAACTGCATTTGCTGGCGCCCCTGAAAATCGAGGGCTTCGGCTTAGGCACGCCGCACAACGGCCACATGACACTGTGGTGACAGATCTGTGACAGGCCCCCGCTGCATATACATCAGGGCTTGCACTCCCTATATTCGCCAATGAGAACGAAACAGGATTCGTCGTTTCCCTGATGGCAGCAGAACCGCAGCGCCTCGACCGCCCGCAGGCGGGCTCGATCACCAGCCAGTTTGGCCGGGGAGCGGCTGCGCCTGACTACCTCAAAGGCCTCAACGAAGAACAGCGCGACGCGGTGCTGACCACGGAGGGCCCGCTGCTGGTGCTCGCCGGCGCCGGCACCGGCAAGACCCGGGTGCTGACCACCCGCATCGCCCATATCCTCAACTCGAAGAAGGCCTGGCCGTCCGAGATCCTGTCGGTGACCTTCACCAACAAGGCCGCCCGCGAGATGAAGGAGCGCATCGGCGCGCTGGTCGGCGCGGGCGTCGAAGGCATGCCCTGGCTCGGCACCTTCCACTCGATCGGCGCGCGCCTGTTGCGCCGGCATGCCGAACTGGTGGGGCTGCGCTCGGATTTCACCATTCTCGACACCGACGACCAGATCCGGCTGATCAAGCAGTTGCTCGAAGCTGCCAATATCGACGAGAAGCGCTGGCCGGCCCGGCAGTTCGCCGGGATGATGGACAACTGGAAGAACCGCGGCCAGCTGCCCGCCGACGTGTCAACGGCCGACCGCTCGGCCTTCGCCAATGGCCGGATCCCCGACCTCTACCAGCAGTACCAGGATCGGCTGAAGACGCTGAACGCCACCGATTTCGGCGACCTGCTGCTGCTGTGCATCAAACTGTTCCGCGAGAACCCGGATGTGCTGGCCGAATATCACCGGCGCTTCAAATACATCCTCGTCGACGAGTACCAGGATTCGAACGTCGCCCAGTACCTCTGGCTGCGCCTGCTGGCCCAGGGCAAACCGGCTTCGGAGGCGAACCTCTGCGTCGTCGGCGACGACGACCAGTCGATCTATGGCTGGCGCGGCGCCGAGGTCGACAACATCCTGCGCTTCGAGAAGGATTTCCCCGGCGCCAAGGTGATCCGGCTCGAGCGCAACTACCGCTCGACCAGCAATATCCTGAAGGCCGCCTCGCACCTCATCGCCAATAACGAGAGCCGGCTGGGAAAGACGCTGCAGACCGATGTCGGCGAGCCCGGCGAACTGGTGATGGTCACCTCCGTCTGGGATTCCGACGAGGAGGCCCGGCAGGTCGGCGAGGAGATCGAGCAGTTCCAGCGCCAGGGCGAGGCGTTGAACTCGATGGCCATCCTGGTGCGCGCCTCGCACCAGATGCGCGCCTTCGAAGAGCGTTTCATCACCCTGGGGCTCAACTACCGCGTCATCGGCGGCCCGCGCTTTTACGAGCGCAAGGAAGTGCGCGATGCGCTGGCCTATCTCAGGCTGGTGTTCAACCCCAATGACGACCTCGCCTTCGAGCGCATCGTCAATACGCCCAAGCGCGGGCTGGGCGATTCCACCCTGCAGATCCTCTACGATGCGGCGCGCCGCCAGGGCACTTCGCTCACCACCGCGGTGCGCACGCTGATCCAGACCGAAGAGCTGAAGCCCAAACAGCGCACCACCTTGCGCCAGCTGATGGAGCAGTTCGACGACTGGGGGCGGCGAGCCCAGGCCCTGCCCCCGGAAGATGCCGTCGAGGAAGAGGAACTGGCGCCCGGCATTATCCGCCGCCGCACCTCGCATGCCGACCTCGCCCGCCAGGTGCTGGACGAGTCCGGTTACACCGAGATGTGGCAGAACGACAAATCCGCCGAAGCGGAAGGCCGGCTCGAGAACTTGAAGGAACTGGTCAACTCCATGGAGGAGTTCGACTCGCTGGGCGGCTTCCTCGAGCACGTCTCGCTGGTGATGGACCGCGATACCGGCGAGGCCGAAGACGCGGTGTCGATCATGACGCTCCACTCTGCCAAGGGCCTGGAGTTCGAAACGGTATTTCTCCCCGGCTGGGAGGAAGGTCTGTTCCCCAGCCAACGCACCCTCGACGAGCTCGGCCGGGCCGGGCTCGAGGAAGAGCGGCGGCTGGCCTATGTCGGCCTGACCCGCGCCAGGAAGCGGCTGCGCGTCTCGGTGGCACAGAACCGGCTGACGCACGGGCTCTGGCAATCAGCGATCCCGTCCCGTTTCCTCGATGAGCTGCCGGCGGCCGCGGTCGAGGTGAAGGACACCGGCTCGGCCTATGGCGGCTATGGCTATGGCGGCCGCACGTCGGGACGCTTCGATACCCGCGATCCGTTCGACTCGCTTTACGAGACGCCCGGCTGGCAGCGCGCCCGCGCCCAGGCCTCATCGCGTAAATCGGCCGGCCCGGTCACCATTGACGGCGACCTCGTCGCCCGTTCGGTCGACGATGGCCGCGGCTCGAAATACGCGGTCGGCGAGCGCGTCTTCCACCTGAAGTTCGGCTACGGCAGCATCGAGCAAATCGAAGGTAACAAGCTGACCATCGAGTTCGAGAAGGCCGGCCGCAAGAAGGTGCTCGAGAGCTTCGTGCAGAAGCCGTGAGCACCGGGCACGCTGCCTACAGCTACCGGCACGACAAAGGCGTCGCCACGTTCGCAGACGATCATCCGGTGATGATCTACGATGGCTATTGCGGGCTCTGTTCCAGCGCCGTGCAGTTCGTGCTGCGCCACGATCGTCGGCGTGTGTTTCGCTTCGTCGCCGCGCAAAGCGAACTGGGGACCTCGATCTACCGGCACTATGGCCTCGATCCGCGGAACTATGAGACCTTCATCGTCCTCGCCGACGGCCTGCCGTTCTTTGCATCCGATGCGGTGATCGAGATCGGGCGACGACTTGGCTTGCCGTGGTCGGTGGGCACGACGGCCGGCGCCCTGCCCCGCTCCGTTCGCGATGGCCTGTATTTCTGGGTGGCCCGCCACCGCATGAGGTTTTTCGGCCGGCGCGACAGCTGCCACCTGCCCGCGCCGGACGAACGGGACCGCTTCCTCGCCTAGCCGTGCAGGCAGAAGGCGGATAAGCATGAGACGAGCTTCGCCAAGGGGATAGACGATGCCGTGGGCCGGTCCGATGAAAACCAGCACATCGAGCCGCCTCAGTACGGTCATCCTCGTCGTCGCCGGGCTCGCAATCGCCGGCCTGGTCTGGGCAGCAATCAGCCTGTTCTCCTCGATGGATCAGCACATCGCCCAGTCCCGTGCCGCAGCCGACAAAGTTGTGGCAGCGGTATCGGCGGATTGGGGCCGGACAACCTTCGACCCGCTGGCGACAGCCGAGTTCGTCGCCGCCCACGCCAAGGGGCAATATGACAGCGCCCGCTATCTGCAACTGCTGGGCGCGATGCAATCCAGCCGGGCCTGCGTGGTCGAGGGCCTGCAGATCGAGAATTGGAGCGGCTGGAGCCGGTGGAAGTGCCCAGCCGTGTTCCAGAGCGGCGAGGCCAGCCTGGTCATCACCTTGACGCTCGGCAGCGGCCAGTGGCGGCTTTCAGACTTCGCGGTTCAGCTCTGAACGGGGTCGGCGCCAGGGCGGTTCAGCGCGAACGCGATTTTTGGAGGGCGAGCTTTTGAGTGCAGAAGGACCACCGCCCGCTGACGGCAATAACTGGGCCCGGGCGGCATCGAAGCCGCCGTCAAGGGGGCTCGTCATAAAGGTGCTTGCTGTCGGAGCGGCGATCGCGGTCGGGCTCCTCGGTTGGAGCGGTTGGTACGTGTTTGACCACTTGAATCGCACAGTCCACGAGATGGATGCGCTAACCGCTGCCTCCAATATCGACACACGTTGCGACGCCGGCGAGACTCCAACCAAGCCAGGCGAACCCATGTCGGAAGGCAAATGCATTCCCGACGAGTTCCGCATTGTCGTTACCTATGGCGCCGCCGAGGGAAAATGAAACGGCCTGAACCTCATCGCGGCGCGCATCGCCTACCCCTCAATCATCGGGGCATGCGCCTCCTCGACCCCCGCGCGCGCCAATCGATCGAGTGTCCCTATGAGCAGCGTGGTGTCCGGGCAGATGATCAGCCGGGTCATCTTGCCCCAGCGGATATGCACGGCATGGATGCCCCGATTGGTGGTCACCACCCCATCGGTGCCGGAGTTGCGCTCCTGCCACTCCACCACCGCCAGGGTGTTCCATGGCGTGCCGCTGACGGTGATGCGATCGATGTCGAAATGGATGTCCGGTAACAGCCGGTAGAGCCGCGCATACCAGTCGCGGGTCCTCTGGAGCGAGGTGCGGCGCCCGCCGAGCGCACTGGTGCCGAG
>JAEUMC010000924.1 GCA_016793415.1 Devosia sp.
GGCTTCCGCGGCGGTTCGGTGTGTTCGGTGGCCGACAATGTCATCACCAATGCCGAGTTCAGCCACGGCGCCGGCCATGCCAAGGCCATCGACGTAGCGCTCAAGGGCTGCGCCCTGCTCGACCGCATGGACAAGAAGCGCACCGCGGCAGGCAAGAAATACTGGCTGCCTTCGATGGGGTGCTGAGGCGGTTCCGGGCAAAGCGCGCGCCCCGGTGGCTGTGGACCCCCACCCTTGATCCCTCCCCGCAAGGGGGAGGGAGACGCAAACTGAGATGCCGGTGTGAGGGTCTCCCTCCCCCTTGCGGGGAGGGGACAGGGGTGGGGGTCAGCCCGCCCCTGCGTCGATGGCGTGCCTCTAACTCCGCCCGATCTTGCGCCAGCCCCAGGACACCGGCGCCTCGGCGACGCTCTGGCGCTTCATCAGTTCGACCCCGACCTTGAAGTGGCGCACGGCGCGGGTCGGCTCGGCGATCCGGTCGAGCAGCAGGGTCAGCGCCACCGCCGCCATTTCCGCGACCGGCTGGCGCACCGTCGTCAGTTCCGGCTCGACGATCGCGGCCCAGGGGATGTCGTCGAAGCCGACCACCGAGAGTTCCGCCGGCACGGCGATGCCGAGCTGGCGGGCGGCGCGCAGCACGCCGACCGCAATCAGGTCGTTGCCGCACATCACCGCGCTGACGTCCCGGCGTTCCAGCGCGGCGCGGATGCGCTCGGGCAGGTCGATGGCGAATGGCGCCTTTTCCTCCCACATCACCGTAGCCTGCCCCTCGAGGGCAGCGATGAAGCCGAGGCGGCGGTCGTCCTTGCTGGGCAATACGCTGGCGGCGGTCAGCATGCCGATGCGGCGGTGCCCCATCTCCAGGAGGTGCCGCCCCAGCAACTGGCCGCCCTCGTAGTCCTTGGTGGTGACGTTGTCGACGTTGAGGCTGGGCGTGCCGATGACCACGATCGGCACCGAATAGTCCGAGCTTTCGACCTCGTCGGGCCCCGCCGTCTGGCACCAGACGATCCCCTCGACGCCGTGCTGCTCGAGGTGGCGGATGCCCTGCACTTCCTCTTCGACATGGCCCGAGGTGTCGATCAGCACCACCGTATAGCCGGCCTGTCGGGCGGCGCGCTCGAAGCTCTGCGCCAGCGCCGGGTAGTAGGGGTTGTTGAGGTCGGGCACCACGAGGCCCAGCGTCATGCTCTTGCCGGTGCGCACCGCCTGCGCCGAGCGGTTCGGGCGATAACCGAGCTGCTGCGCCACCTCGCGCACCCGAGCCCGGACTTCCTCGCCGATCGTGCCGCCGCCATTGAGCGCGTAGGACACCGCAGCGATGGAGACCTTGGCCTCCCGCGCCACGTCGCGGATCGTCGCTGACTTTTTCATGGTCGGCGGGCGCCCCATTTCATGCCCCCGCCAGTCCTAGAGTCGTTCGCCGGCCTTGTCGAACAGGAAAAGCCGCTCGGCCTCGAGCGAGAACTTGAGTGCCTCCCCGGGCCGGAGCCCGCTCAACCGCCGCTGTTCGATGGTCACCGGGGCGCCGCCCTCGGCCTGGGCATAGACGTAGGAGACGCTGCCCAGCTGTTCGACCACCTGCACCGTGCCGGTAAAACCGCCATCCGGCGAGAGTTCGGTATGCTCCGGACGGAAGCCGAGGGTCACCTCATCGCCGGCCCTCGCACCATCGCGGCGGAGCGGCACGGTCAGGGCGGCGGCGCCGAGGGTGGGCGCCGCCACCGTCGCCATGCCGTCGGCGATCGACGAGATGGTCGCGGGAATGAAGTTCATCTTGGGCGAACCGATGAAGCCGGCGACGAACAGGTTGTCGGGGTTCTCGTAGAGGTCGATCGGACGCCCGACCTGCTCGATCCGACCGGCGCGCAGCACCACGATCTTGTCGGCAAGCGTCATCGCCTCGACCTGGTCATGCGTCACATAGATCATGGTGGCGCCCAGCCGCTGGTGCAGGGCGGCAATTTCCAGCCGCATCTGCACCCGCAGCTCGGCATCGAGGTTGGAGAGCGGCTCGTCGAACAGGAAGATCTTCGGGCTCTTGACGATGGCCCGGCCGATGGCGACGCGCTGGCGCTGGCCGCCGCTCAGCGCCTTGGGCTTGCGCTTCAGGTACGGCTCGAGCTGCAGCACCCGCGCCGCTTCGAGCACCCGCTGCTGCCGTTCCGGCTTGGGCACATGCGCAATCTTGAGGCC
>JAEUMC010000935.1 GCA_016793415.1 Devosia sp.
GGCTTCCGCGAGGTCAAGACCTACCCGCGCACCGGCAATTTCGGCCTGCTGCCGGGCTTCGGCCGTTGAGCGTGGTTCAGGTAGAAACGAGCGTGCCGCGGCTCGGCTGGATCAGCCGGCTGCGCCCGGGTGTGCCGCTGACCGTCGGCATCATCATGCTGGTGCTGATCGTGCTGAGCGCCATCGCGGCGCCGCTGCTGGCGCCCGCCGGCCCGGCCGTCGTCGACCTCGGCTCGGTGCGCCTGCCGCCTTCGGCCGAGCACTGGTTCGGCACCGACGCGATCGGGCGCGACCTGCTGGCCCGCGTCCTTTATGGCGGGCAGGTGTCGCTGCTGGTGGCCGGCGCCGGCATGATCGGCTCGCTCGCGCTGGGTACGCTCATGGGCATGCTCGGCGCTTTCGGGGGCTACTGGGTGCGCGCCGTGGTCGATCGCGCCATCGATATCCAGCTCGCCTTTCCCTATGTGCTGCTCGCCATCGCCATCACCAGCGTGGTCAGGCCTTCGACGGCTGTGCTCATCCTGCTGATGGTGCTGGCCGCATGGGCGGGTGCGGCACGCGTGGTGCGCTCCATTGCCCTGCAGGAACGCGGCAAGGACTATGTGAAGGCCGCCTCCGTCATCGGCGCGTCGCAGCTGCGCATCGCGCTGTTTCACGTATTTCCAAGCGTGTTGCCGAGCCTGCTGGTGCTGGCGGCGATGCAAATGGCGGCCATGATCGTGTTCGAAGCGACGCTGAGCTTTCTGGGCATGGGCGTGCAGCCGCCGACCCCGAGCTGGGGCGGGATCATGCTGGACGGCAAGAACTACATCACCTCGTCCTGGTGGCTGACGACGTTGCCGGGTCTCGCCATTGTCCTCACCTCGATCAGCCTCGTGCTCATCGGCGACGGCATGCAGGCGCGCACCGACGCGCTGCGGTCTCGCGAAGGAGATGAATGATGGCGCCTGTCCTTGCAGTCGAAAACCTCTCGGTCAGCTTCCCCGGTGCACGGGGCCAGATCACCGTCGTCGAGGACGTGTCGTTCACGCTCGAGGCCGGCCAGAGCCTCGTCATTGCCGGTGAATCCGGTTCGGGCAAATCCATGGTCTGCCAGACGCTCCTCGGTATCGCGCCGGGCGCCGCGTCGGTGACCGGGACGCGCATCGACTGGAAGGGCCGCAACCTGCTCACCCTGAACGAGCCGGAGTGGCAGGCGATCCGCGGCGCCGAGATCGCCATGATCTTCCAGGACCCGACGGCGGCGCTCAACCCGCTGATCACCGTCGAGAACCAGATCATCGACGCCATTCGCGCCCACCGCCGGGTCAGCCGGGCTGAAGCGCGGGCGCGGGCTGTCGAAGTGCTTGGCCTCGCCGGCTTCCCCGAACCCGAGCATCGTATGCGCAGCTACCCCAGCGAACTCTCGGGCGGCCTGCGCCAGCGTGTGGCCATCGCCCTCGCCCTCTCGTGCTCGCCCTCGCTGATCGTTGCCGACGAGGCGACGACCAACCTGGACGTCTCGATCCAGGCGCAAATCGTCAAGCTGCTGCGCGAACTGAAGGACCGGCTGGGCCTGGCCCTCATCTTCGTGACGCACGATCTTGGCCTCGCGGCCGAGATCGGCGGTGACCTGCTGGTGATGTATGCCGGCTGCGCCGTCGAGCGTGGACCGGTCAAGAGCGTCCTCACCGACCCATGCCACCCCTATACAAGGGGCCTGCTGCGGTCTGCGCCGACGCTGAGGTCGAGCCGTGCCAATCCGCTGCGGCCGATCCCCGGGCAGATGCCCAAGCCCGGCTCGGTCGGCGCCGGCTCGCCGTTCCGCTCGCGTTGCCCGGTGGTGGTGGACGGAGTGTGCGAGGCGCAGCGCGCCGGGTGGACCAGCGCCGGACCAGGCCATGACGTCGCCTGCCACCGCTTCGCACTCGAGGGACGGGAGGGCCTGCGATGAGCGGAGCACTTGTAGCCGACCGGATCACCAAGACCTTCGCCGTCAGCCGCGGCGGCACGACGCGCGAACTGCGCGCGGTCAACGACGTGAGTCTTGCCGTGGCGCCCGGAGAGATCGTCGGCCTCGTGGGCGAAAGCGGCTGTGGCAAGACGACCCTGTCGCGCATCATGATCGGCATCGAAACCGCCACGGCGGGCGCGATCACCTATGACGGCCGCCCGGTCCGAACGCGGGCCGAGTGGCGCGCCCTGCGGCGGTCCGTGCAGTCTGTGTTCCAGGACCCGTTCACCGCGCTTTGCCCGACCATGCGGATCGGCGACGCCCTGGCCGAGCCGCTCGCCATCCACGGCATCTGCCCGCCGGCCGAGCGCAAGGAGCGCGTCTCGCGCATGCTCGAGATGGTCGGCCTGCATCCTGACATGGCGCGGCGCCTGCCCAACCAGCTCTCCGGCGGTCAACGCCAGCGCGTCAACCTGGCGCGCGCCCTCATGCTCGAACCCAAGGTGCTGATCTGCGACGAAATCGTCTCGGGTCTGGATGTGTCCGTGCAGGCGCAGGTGCTGGCGCTGCTGATCGCGCTGCAGGAAGGGCTGGGGTTAAGCCTGGTGTTCATCTCGCACGATTTGCGTGTTGTCCGATATCTGTGTACCCGGGTTGTTGTGATGTACATGGGAGAAGTGGTCGAACAGGGCGACGTCGAAGCAGTATTCGATCACCCGCAGCATGCCTATACACGGTCCTTGCTGGCCGCTATTCCCGACCATTCCCGCTTGTCGGCGGGCGCAACGACCTGACATGAACGGCCCGGTGACTGGAGGAGCCACCCGCGATGCGTGATGCATCAAATCTGACCGCCAACACGCGTCGACCGGCGCTCTCGCCCATCGAGCGCGCCCGCACGACCACGGACGAGGTGGAAGAGCGGCTCATTCTCGCAATCGCCACAGGCGACAAGGCGTTCGGGGATCGAATCACCGAGGCCGAGATTGCTTCGGCCCTCAGGGTCAGTCGGGTCCCCGCACGCGAAGCCATGAAGAACCTTCTGCTGCGTGGCGTCCTGGTCGAGGGCGAGCAGCGCGGGCTGCGCGTCTCCGATTACAGCGCCGCACGGATCGCCGAACTGTTTGAACTGCGCCTGGCCATCGAGCGGATCATTTTCGAGCATGTGATGCGCCAGGGACGCGACCGCGCGCCGCTGCTGCAGGAGCTGGAGACGATCGTCGATCGCATGCGGAGCCTCGCTGGTTCGGGCGACGCGGTCGCCCTGAGCTCGGTCGACCTCGATTTCCACCGCACGGTCGCCCGCCATTCGGGCAACGAGCTGGCCGCCCAGATCTGGGAAGGACTGGCCCAACACCTTCTCATCGTCTTCTGCCGCGACTGGTCGAGCGCCTCGGACCGCACCGGCGAAGTGCAACTGCACGAGAGGTTGATCGAGTTCATCCGCAACGGTTCGCTGGCCGACCTCGACGTGGTGCTCAAGCTGCATTTTTCCGAGCCGGCGCAGCGCAGTTAGGAAGGCCGCACAGATGACATCAGTGCTATCGGGGCGGCTCGACGGCCGCGTCGCGGTCGTGACCGGGGCCGCCCGCGGCATTGGCGAAGCGATCGCGACACGCCTCGCGGCCGAAGGGGCAGCCGTGCTGCTGGCCGATATCGACGGCGATCTCGCCATTGAGGCCGCCTTGCGGCTGTCGCAGTCGGGCTCGCGTGCCGAGGGCGTGCAGACCGATATCACCAACGAGGAGAGTATCGCCGCCCTGCGCCGGAGGGTCGAAGCCGAACACGGTCGGCTCGATATCCTCGTCAACAATGCCGCCATCCTCGACGGCACGCCGCTCGATCAGCTCACCCCGCAGCGCTACGACCTGGTCCAGCAGGTCAACCAGAACGGCGCGCTGTGGACGACGTTGGGCCTCCTCGACCTGCTGAAAGCCTCCGGCCAGGGGCGGGTCGTCAATATTGCGTCCATCCTCGGTGTGCGGGCCTCGCAGGACTCGATTGCCTACGCCACGGCCAAGGGCGGCGTCCTGAACATGACGCGGGCGCTGGCCGTCGATCTCGCCCGGCACCGCATCCTCGTCAACTGCATCTGCCCGGGTTTTGTCGATACGCGCATGGCGCTGCTGCCCGATGGCAGCGGGCACGAACACCAGACCGACTGGTTCCGCGACATCTACATCAAGTATGGCCGTATCCCGCTGAAGCGGGCCGCGCAGCCGGACGATATCGCCGCGGCGACGCTGTTCTTCTGTGGCGATGATTGCCGCTATGTCACCGGCCAGTACCTGCTGGTCGATGGTGGCGTGTCGTCTACCTTCTAGCGGCGGGCTCGTCCGATGGTTGAGGTTGCGTACACGCGGGTGGAGTTGCAGGCCGGCGAACTGCTGCTGGAACTGGCGCCCGAACTGGGTGGCAGCGTTCTGCGCCTCACCCATGCCGGGCGGCACCTGATGCGGCCCTTTGCTGTCCCGACCGGTGCTGCCCCGCACGCGCTCCATGCCGGCATGTTCCCGATGCTGCCGTTTGCCAACAGCCTGCGCGACAATCGCTTCGAACTCGACGGTAGACGGTACGAGGTGCGGCCCAACGTGGCAGGGGTGCGGCTCAACTACCACGGCAGCGGCTGGCAAAGGGCCTGGCGGTTGGCCGAAAGCGGGGCCGACCATTGCCGGCTGGTGCTGGACGAGGTCGAGGAAGCGCCTGGCTACGCCTTCACTGGCGAACAGTGCTTCACGCTGCAACCCGAACGACTTGATGTCGATCTGGCGGTGACCAATTGCAGCGCGCAGCGGATGCCATTCGGGTTTGGACTGCACCCATGGTTCCCTCGCCATGGGGATGCACGCGCCACATTTGCGGCGCGACAGGTCCTGCGTGAGGACGCCGACTTCCAGGCGCTCGACCTCACCCAAATCCCCCGGGAGCAGGATTTCGGTTCGGGCATCGAGCCGCCGCGCAGTTATCAGAACCGCTGCTATGCCGGCTGGGATGGAATGGCGCGTATCGCATGGCCCGGGCTGGGACTGGCCCTCGTCATTGAGGCGCAGCCGGTTTTCCAACACCTGATGTTCCATGTGCCGCCCCATGATTTCGAGACGTTCTGCCTCGAACCGCAGAGCAATCGCACCAGCGGCTTCGATGGCGTCGGCACCGATTCCGCGGTGCCCGGCGTGCATATTCTGGAACGTGGCGAGACGCTGGCGGGGCGCATCTCATTCCGGATCGAGGTCGCCTCCGCCCAATAGCGGGCGCTGCGACACAGCCACAACGCGTTGACTTTCGGCATATGGTATACCATGGTGCATTCACCTGGGAGACCACCAATGCCGGCGCCGCAAGTCGAAAAATCCAGAATCAGCAACCCCATAGACTTCGACAAGAACGGTCGGCAGGCGGGCTATCTGCGTGCGCCCTTGTCGCGAAATACTTCGGGCTGGGGCGTCATCGAAATCCCGATCATCTCGGTGAAGAACGGCGTGGGGCCCACAGTCCTGCTGACCGGTGGCGTGCATGGCGACGAGTATGAAGGTCCGATCGCCATTTCGCGGCTGGCGCGGACGCTCGATCCTGCAAGGGTGCAGGGGCGCGTGATCATGATCCCGGCCTTCAACATACCGGCCGTGATGAACGATACGCGCTTGAGCCCGGTCGATAATCGCGACATCAACCGTTGCTTCCCCGGCAATCCGCGCGGCACGTTCTCGGAGATGCTCGCGCACTTCCTCGACGGCTACGTGCTGCCGCACGCCGATGTTTCCGTCGACCTTCACACCGCCGGGCACAGCATGGAGTCGGCCCTCTCCACCAACATGCATTACGTGGCCGACGCCGGTATCCGGCAGAAGACCATGGAGACGGCGGCGGCGTTCGGGGCGCCGTTCAACACCGTGTTCTGGGGCGTCGATGAAGGCGCGACTTTCACCTCCTGTGTGGAGCGGCGCGGCATCGTGTCGATCGGAACCGAACTGGGGGGCTGGGGACGGGTCAATGTGGAGGGCGTGCGTCACGCGCGCCGCGGCATCGATAACGTGCTCAAGCACTGGGGCGTCATCGAAGGTAGGCCCGACACGACGCAACGCGATGGCAGCCCGGTGACGCGTCACATGATGGTCCGCGACCCCGCGCTCTACAGCTTCGCACCCGCGGCAGGACTGTTCGAGCCCACGAACGTCGCGGGCGATGCGGTCAAGGCGGGCGCCCCTGCCGGGTGGCTGCATTTCGTCGAGGACATCGACCGCGATCCTATCGAGATCAACTACCAGCGTGACGGCGTGATCTGGATGGCGGCAGGCCCCGGTCGGGTCGCCCGCGGCGACGTCGTAGCCGTGGTGATGCAGGACTATGACGCCGCTCTGGCCGCCAGCTGAGGAAAACTCATGCGCATCCTTGTCGCCGAGTGCACGCAGGAAATTTCGTCGTTCAATCCGCTGCAATCAGAATATGCCGATTTCGCTATCGATCTCGGCGAAAGCCTCATCAGCCGGCGGGGGCTGAATACCCATATCGGCGGGGCCCTGTCGGTGTTCGACCAACGCCAGGATGTCGAGATCGTATGGACGATCTCGGCGCGGGCCCCGAGCACGGGGCCGCTGTCGGCGGCCGGCTGGGCACGCCTGCGCGACGAAATCCTGGGCGAGATCCTGCCCCATGCCGGCAAGGTCGATGCCATCTATTTCTCGCTGCACGGCGCCATGGGCGCTGTCGACGAGCCCGACCCGGAGGGCGCGCTGCTCGAAGCCGTGCGCGAGGCCTTCGGCGACCTGCCGATCGTGATCTCGCTCGACCTGCATGGCATCCTGACCGACAAGATGCTGCGACAGATTGATGGTCTCACCATCTACCAGACCTACCCGCATGTCGATTTCGCCGACACCGGTGCGCGCGCCGCGCGGCTGCTGCTGGATATCGCCGACCGCGGGCTGAAGCCGGTCATCGCACGCGTCACGGTTCCGCTGCTGGCGCGCGGCGACGAATGCATCACCAAGACCGGCTGGTACGGCGACGTGCTGCGCGAAGGTCAGTTGCTGGAGCGCAAGGGGCAGGCGCTGGCCGCAGGCGTCATGATCGGCAATCCATTCACCGATGCGCCCGAACTGTGCACGCAGGCGATCGTGGTGGCCGAGTCCGATGCTGCATTCGCGCAGGATGCCGCGACCCACCTCGCCAGCCGCATGTGGGAAGGCCGGCAACGCCTCGTCGGCAAGCTGATCGGGGTCGAGCCTGCGGTCGAGCTCGCCAAGGGCATGCCGGGCACCGTGGTCTTCACCGATGCGGCGGACGCGACCTCATCGGGCGCCAGCGGTGATTCCAACGTGCTGCTGAAGGCACTGCGCGAGGGCGCATATGAAGGCCGGGTGCTGGCGCAGATCGTCGATGCGGCGGCCGCCGCGGCCGCTCACCGGGCCGGCGTAGGCAAGGCTCTGTCTGTCACCCTCGGTGGCACGGTCGACACGAAGCGCTTCAGCCCGATGCCGGTCGAGGCAACCGTCGAAAGCCTGTCGCGCGGTCGCGCGCGGCTCGAGACCATGGGCCTGATGATGGATGGCGGGCCGACTGCGGTACTCACCTTCGACAATTTCACCGTGGTGGTGCTGAGCAAGCCGGCGTTCCTGATGGACCGTGCCTTTTACTATGCCAACGGCCTCGACCCGGCGGATTTCGACCTGGTGGTGGTGAAGTCACCGCACACCGAGTTTCACATGTACGACCTTTGGGTCACCAAGAACTTCAACGTCGATGCACCGGGGTCGACTTCCGCCCGGGTCGCATCGCTCGGCCACCGGCTTTGCGCACGGCCGGTATATCCCATCGAAGCCGACACGAGCTTCGTTCCGAGGCCCGTCGTCTATCGGCGGGCAGGCTGAACGGCCGAACCAATCCCAACAAGGTAGACACCGATAATGAAGATCGATGGCGTAGACTTCTTCTATATTTCCATGCCGGAGGTGACGACTGCTGCCGACGGCAGCCAGGACGCGCTCGTCGTGCGAGTCACGGCCGGCGGGCATGCCGGCTGGGGTGAGTGCGAAGCGTCGCCGCTGCCGTCCATTGCCGCATTCGTGACCCCGATGTCGCATGGCGCCTGCCGGCCGGTATCGGCTTCGGTCCTGGGCGAGCGCCTTGACGGGCCGGACGACATCCGCCGCATGGCGGCCACTGTCGCCTATAACAGCATGGATCTGCTGCAGGCGGCCCATACCTGGTCAGGCATCGAGATGGCGATGTGGGACCTGCTCGGTCACGCCCGCGGCGAACCGACCTGGAAGCTGCTTGGCTATCCCCGTGCATTTCCCAAGACCCCCTATGCCTCGGTGCTCTTCGGCAGCGACGCGCAGGGGACGTTCAGCCGCGCCAAGGAGATCAGCGCCGCCGGGTTCCGGGCAGCGAAATTCGGCTGGGCGCCCTTCGGCGACTCGCTTCAGGGCGACATTGCCCATCTCGACGCGGCGCGCGAGGGGCTTGGCCCCGACGCGTTCCTGCTCATCGACGCCGGGCAGATCTTCAACGAGGATGTCGAAGCGGCGGCGCTGCGGCTCGACGCGATGGAGCGCAACCGCGTCACCTTTTTCGAGGAGCCGTTCCACGGCT
>JAEUMC010000955.1 GCA_016793415.1 Devosia sp.
ATCGGCAATGTCGACATAGTGGCAGCGCGCGCCGATCGCCGCCTCGATCAACTGGGTGCCGCTGAGCTGGAACGGACCGGAGCAGTCGACCACGACGTCGCAGTCGATCTCCTTCAGCCGTTCAACCCCAATGCGGTCACGATCGATCAACACGAAGCCGTACTCGCCCTGCTCATCGAGCGCCCGCAACTCGCGCTGCAGCGCCCGCGCCCGGCTTTCGGTGCGTCCGCCCAGGCTGACGCGAAAGCCCTTGCGGCGTGCCAGGAGCCGCGCCAGGCGCGAACCGAACACGCCGGCGCCACCGACGATGAGGATATGCGGCCGGCTCATACCGCGACCTCGCGTAACGATTCAGTTTCCAATTGCAACGCCTTGAGTGGGCTTAGCAATTGGCCGGACACCATGGCGGCGAGCAGCCACGGCACCGGCGGCACCCTGGCGATCGCCGAGACCAGCACATCGCGGACCAGGGGCAGCACCTGACCATCGGACTGGTAGAATGGGGTAAGCGTCAGCGACAACAGCTGGTAGAGGCGCACGTGCCAGCGCCGCAGGCGCGCATATTCCCCAAGGGCGTCGTCAATCGAACCGGCTTCGGCCAGCGCCCCGGCAAGGGCTGCAGCATCGAGCAGCGCCATGTTGGCGCCCTGCCCGAGCTGCGGGCTGGTGGCATGGGCGCTGTCACCGATGAAGGCGATGCCCTCACCGGCCGGCACCTGAAGTGTATGATGGGCGTAGCGCGCCAGCGTCATCTCTTCAAAGCCGCGGATCGCCTGGAGATGCGGCGCGGTTTCCGGCCAATGCTCCAGCACCTGGCTGCGCCAGCTGTCGATGCCGGCCGCCTGCAGCGTCTCAAAGCTCTCCGGCTTGAGGCTCCAGAAGAAGGCCGCAAGCTCGGGCCCGTCACGGCGTTGCCGCCCGACCGGCAGCACGCCGATCATCACGCTGGCCTTGCGGTAGCGCTGCATCAGCGCGTCGCGCCGAAAGCCGCGGTCGACCCACGGGACGGTGCCCCAGATGGCGCCGAAGGTCAGCGGACGGGCGCGGCTCGGAACCTTGGCGTCAACCTTCAACGGAGATGCCGAACCGAGTGCATCGACCACGAGGTCGAACGGGCCCTCCAGCCCTTGCGACGCCCGCAGCCACTGCTTGCCGCCGGAGCGCTCCAGCGCTTCGATGGTGAAACCGGTGCGGATCGGCAGGCCCGCGGCCACCACTGCATCGTGCAGCACGTTGAACAATGCCGCACGATGCACTGCAACGGCATGTACCTCGCGGCCGAGGGGGCGATAGCCGACGTCGAGCACCACCCGACCGCTCCGCGCATCGGTGCCGATCAGCCGATCAACCCGCGATCCCAGCGCGGCAATTTCCGGATAGAGGCCGAGCGCCTCGAGCACGGCGAGCCCGGTCGGCTGCAGCATCAGGCCCGAGCCCAGCGGGCGCGGCGTCTCGAACCGCTCGAACAGCCGCACACGATGCCCGGCGCGGCTCAAGAACAGCGCCGCTGCCAGCCCGCCCGGGCCGGCGCCGGCGATTGCAATATCAAGTGACTTCAGCAGTCTCGCGTCCCCGGCTAACCAGGGGGACTAGATCACCACCTGCGTGCCGATTTCAACCACGCGGCCAGTAGGAATATGGAAGTATTCCGTCGCGTCGGTGGCGTTGCGGGCAAGACCGATGAAGATGCGGTCGAGGAATACCGGGGCCCCGCCCTTTGGTGACGGCTTCAACGAGCGGCGCGACAGGAAGAACGAGGTCGACATGATGTCGAACTTCCAGCCGAGCTTGCGGGCCAGCGCCAGCGCCTTGGGGATGTTCGGCGTCTCGATGTAACCGAAGGTGACGACGACGCGGTAGAACAGGTCGTTGTAGGCATCGATCCTGATCTTTTCCTCGTCGGCGACGCGCGGGCGATCCGAAGTGACGACGGTCAGGATCACGTTGTGCTCGTGCAGCACCTTGTAGTGCTTGAGGCTATGCAGCAGCGCGGTCGGCGCGCCCTCGATATCGGAGGTGAGGAACACCGCCGTGCCGGGCACGATGGTCGGCTTCTTCTTGGCGAGGTTCTCGACCAGGAACTCGAGCGGCACCTCGTCGCGCCGGGTCTTTTCGGCCAGGCGGCGCCGGCCCCAGATCCAGATCGTCATCATCGAGGCGATGGTCGCGGCGACCACGGCCGGCACCCAGCCACCCTGGGAGAATTTCGCCGCATTGGCGACGAAGAAGCCAGTGTCGATGATCAGCAGCGGCACGATCACCGCCATCGCGGCGATCAGGTTCCACTTCCACAACCGCCACATGACGATGAACAGCAGCACCGCCGTCACCAGCATTTCGCCGGTCACGGCGATACCGTAAGCAGCCGAGAGCGCACTCGACGAGCGGAAGCCGACGACCAGCAACACCACGCAGATCAGGAGCAGGAAGTTGACCTGCGGCATGAAGATCTGCCCGGCCACCTCTTCCGAGGTATGCCTGACCTCGAGGCGCGGCAGGAGATTGAGGTGCATGGCCTGACGCACCAGCGAATAGGCGCCGGAGATCACCGCCTGGCTGGCGATGACGGTGGCGAGGGTCGCCAGCGCCACCATCGGCAGCTTGGCCCAGTCGGGCTGCATCTGGAAGAACGGGTTGGTCACCTCATCGGGGTGACTCAGCACAAACGCCCCCTGCCCGAAATAGTTGAGCAGCAGCGCCGGGAACACCAGGATCAGCCATGCAGTGATGATCGGCTTACGACCGAAATGGCCGAGATCGACATAAAGCGCCTCGGCGCCGGTCACTGCGAGGAACACTGCGCCCAGCACCACGATGGAGATGCCGGCGTGCGTGTAGAGAAACTCGATGCCATGCGCGGGATTGAGCGCCAGCAGCACCTGCGGCGCATCGGCGATGTGCAGCAGGCCGGTGATCCCGAGGATCATGAACCAGCCCGCCATGACCGGGCCGAACACCGTCGAGACGCGCTCCGTGCCGAAGCGCTGCACCATGAACAGCCCGATGAGGATCACCACCGTCATCGGCACCACCCACGGGGTCAGGCGGGGTTCAACGACCTCCAGGCCTTCCACTGCCGAGAGCACCGAAATCGCCGGGGTAATGATGGCGTCGCCGAGGAACAACGCGCCACCGACGATGCCGAGGCCGAGGATCCAGGCCGGGCGCTTTTTGAAGGCGTTGCTGGCGAGCGTCATCAGCGACAGGGTGCCGCCTTCACCCTTGTTGTCGGCGCGCAGGACGAAGATCACGTACTTGACGGTGACCACGATGGTCAGCGCCCAGACGATCAGCGACAGCAGCCCCAGCACCTCGTTCTCGTTGGGCGAGCCGCCAGACGCATGCAGCGCCTCACGGAAAGCGTAGAGGGGGCTGGTGCCGATATCGCCAAAGACGACCCCCAGGGCACCGAGGATGAGGAGGGGCAGCTTGCCCGTGGCGTGGCCGGTTTGCTCGGTCGCTGCAGCGCCGGCCGTCACGCCGGACGAAGTGGTCTGGGTCATATGCCCTTCGCTCACCCTGTTTCGGGTGGGCGGCTGTCTACACCCACCCACCGACGCACTCAACGGTCAAATTCCGCCAAGGTTCGCATTTGCTGATGGACAGTTATGCGGATTTGCGGGGGCACGACAAGCAAAAGGGGGCGGCGCCATGGGAAGCGCCGCCCCCGACCGGGGTGCGAAAGGAGGAGAACCCCGGCAAACCAGCCGAGTTTTGCCTCAGGCGGCCTTGGCCGCGGCAGCCGCATCAGCCTGGCGGGCATTGCGGGTGGCGTTGGTCCACCAGACCAGGTTGTCGAGCATCTCGGGCACGAAGAAGTCGAAGTTGCCCTTGGTTTCGTCCCAGGTCTTCTGGCCCATCATGATCGGGATGAAGTCCGAACCGCCGATGTGGACGGCGTGACGGACCGGCACGGCCTGCAGTTCAACCATGATGTTGCGCAGGTGCTCGATGGCGCGGGCGCCGCCGACCGAACCGTAACCGACGAAGGCCACGGCCTTCTTCATGAAGGGCTTGTAGGCCCAGTCGATGGCGTTCTTCAGGGCGCCGGTGATCGAGCGGTTGTACTCGGCGGTGACGACGATGTAGCCGTCGAACTCGTTGAGCTTGGCCTGCCACTTGGCGGCGATCTCGTTCGGGGTCGGCATCCAGAAGTCGGACGCGGCTGCATCGAACAGGGGAAGCGGGTAATCCTTCAGGTCGACGATTTCGACATCGACGTCGCCGCGGGCGGCAACGTGGCCGGCAATCCAGCTGGCGGGCTTATCGCCGAAGCGGGTCGGGCGGATCGAGCTGATGATCACTGCAATCTTGGGTTTGGACATTTGCTGCACTCCAGTATCAAAATGTGACTAGCGGCAAATAAGTGCCCAAGGTGGGGCCGCGCAAGCAGGCACCTCGATGAGGCGAGGGCACAGTTTCCAGCCCCGGTCACACCGGTGTGCGTGGGGTTACAGCGTTGTAAGTGAAGCAGTTCCGGCGGTTTGCCGGCGAGCCGACAGGTGCGCGTCAGCTGCTGCTGGCCATTCGCACCAGAGACGGAATGCAGCGTTCGCGATTGTCGAACAATAGGTAACGGAAGTGTGTCAGCGCAGGCCGAACGAATAGGTCCAGGCGAGCGCCTTCAGGCCGGAATCATCGAGTTCGGGGTGTTTTGGCTGCAGTTGTTCGATGGCGCGTTCGGTGAGGCTCTTCTTGGAGCGCTTCTCCAGGCCCTCGACCGGCTGCTGCAGTTCTTCGAGCAGGCCGAGGATGCGCTGCTTGAGCTCGGTGCCCTCGGCCTCGCCGAAGCGCTGCACCAGATGCGGCGTCTTGGCCCGCGGGAACGGCGAGCTGCCGAAACCGGTATAGAGCACCAGGGCCTCGTTGATCGGGTCGCTCATCGCCTGCTCGTATGCAACTGCTCTCAAAGCCATATGGCAACCCGCCCGATCCGTGGAAGGCTTCAACTTGGTCCATCCACCGTTGAAGCGAAATAAGCGGCATTGGCGGTAGTTAAGTCGGATTTGACCGCCGAGCACGGGTTGCCCGTTAACATATGTGCGAAACCGCACAGTCGGCCGCGCCATTCACCACAGTCTGACCCGGCGATTGTGTCCAGCACGTAGCCGGGTCAGTGTCCGCCCATTGCTTGGGGGAGATACTGCATGAAACTGTTCGCCGCGGCCGTGCTGGCCCTGACCCTCGTCACCACCACCACGCTGGCCGGACCACCGCTGCGGCTGTGGGTCAAGAACAGCTCGCAGGTCACGATCGGCAAGCTCTACATTGCGATTGCCGGGCACGACGATCCTGGCGCCGAGCGCCTCGGCGGCAAGACCATCGCGCCCAAGGGCAAGATGCAGTTCCTGCTCGAGGACGGTGCCGACAAGTGCGTCGTCGACCTCAAGCTGCTGTCGGATACCGGCAAGGAATACTCCTACCGGGCTCGCCTCTGCGAGGACCACACGTTTACCTTCCGCGGTCGTCCATAGCGGACAGCCGCGACCTCAGGCGCAAGCGATCTTGTAGTGCCGCACCGTCTCAGCCATGCCGTAGATCAGCGCATCGGCAGTGATGGCGTGGCCGATCGAGACCTCGGCAAGGTCGGGGATCGCCTGCTTCAGCGGCGGCAGGTTGACGAGGTTGAGGTCGTGTCCGGCATTGACCAGGAGCCCCCCCTGCCCCGAGCGCGCATTGTGTCCGGCAGCCCGCGCCGCATCGGCGGTCTCGCGCAGCGCGTCGAGATGTACTGCCTGCACCTCCGGCTTCAGCGAGCCACCGTACGGGCCGGTATAGAGCTCAACCCGGTCGGCGCCGACATTGGCTGCAGCGGCCGGCGCCGAGGGGTCGGCGTTGATGAACAGCGACACCCGGATCCCAGCCTTCCGCATCCGCTCGATCGCCGGGGTCAGCACGGCGCGATTGGCCTCGATGTTCCAGCCGTGATCGGAGGTCGACTGCAGCGGATCGTCGGGCACGAAGGTCACCTGGTCCGGCGCGGCGCGCTCGACCAGGGTCAGGAAATCCTCGGTCGGGTAGCCTTCGATGTTGAACTCGCGACCCGGATAATCCTGGCGCAGCAGCGCCACCAGTTCGAACACGTCGGTGCGGCGGATATGCCGCTCGTCGGGCCGCGGATGCACGGTGATGCCGTCGGCCCCGGCGTCGAGCGCGATGCGGGCAATGCCGGTGACGCTCGGCCACGGCACGGAGCGCCGGTTGCGCAGCATGGCGACGGCATTGAGATTGACGCTGAGATGAGTCATCGCGGGGACCTCGGCTGATCAGGCGGGAGGCTTAGCGCATCGCACCGGCAGCGGCCAATCGAACGTTTTGATGAGCCCGATCAGCGGCGAACATGGCGGCTACGGCGACGGCCTGCCGCGCCGGTCGAGCAGCAGCACCAGCACGCCGCTCGCAGCGATGAGGCAGATGCCGATCGAGGCGAGGCCGTTGGGCAAAGTGCCGAACATGACGAGCCCGACCAGCAGCGCCCACAGCGTGCCGGTATAGAAGAACGGCACGACGGCCCGCGTTTCGGCGACCCGGAACGACAGGAACAGCAGCAACTGCGCCAGCGTCAGGAAGGCGCTCGCTGCGGCGATCAGCAGCAGCACCGGCAGTGACGGCATCACCCAGCGCTCGAACACCAGCATCAGCGCGCCGATGCCGACGGCCGAAACCAGCGAGAGCCCGATCGCCACGGCAAGCGCCGGGACGTCCGCGGCCACCTTGCGCCCGATCAGGTCACGCCCGGCGCTCAGCGCCGCGCTGAGGAGAGCGAACAGCACATAGGGCTGGAAGCCGCTGCCGCCCGGTTGCGCCACCAGCAGCGCGCCGATAAGCGCCACGACGATCAGCGCGGCCGCCGCCCCTCCGACCTTGTCGCCAAAGAACACCACGGCCCCGAGCAGCGCCAGCATCGGCGTCAGTTGCAGCAAGGCCGTGATGTCGGCCAACGGCGCATTGGCGACGGCGAAGACGAAGGCGATGGCGGCGGCGCATTCCACCACATTGCGCGCCAGGACCCGGCCATCGAGCATCTGCCGCAGGCTGCCGGCCGGCGCCGTTGCCAGCAGCACCGGGATGCCGAGGAGG
>JAEUMC010000974.1 GCA_016793415.1 Devosia sp.
GCCCGCAGCCCGCATCGAGTTTCGGCGCCAGCCATTCCAGCGCCGGCACGATCTGCTGCTGCCAGGTGTCCCAGTAGTGTCGGCCCGCCGTCACCCGCAGCGTCGTGTCGATGCCGAGTTGCTTCAGTCCGTTGTGATACTCGGCCGACGCGAGGATCAGGTCGGGGAAATCGGCGTCGCCGATGGCGAAGTAGAAGGCGGGCTGGTTCGCCGCGCGCTTGAGCCTGGGCAGCAGCGTGAACGGGTTGGCGGCATTGAAGCGCTTGCTATCGAACGGCGTGCCGAAGACGTTGCGGTAGAGTTCGGGCAGCCAGCGGCTGCGCGGATCGCTCCGCTCCAGCGGCTTGTGCAGCGCTCCCGAAAAACTCATCGCTGCGCCATAGGTGTCCGGGTGGTTGATCGCCTGCAGCACAGCGCCGACGCCGCCCATCGACACCCCGCCGATCGCCCGCCCCGTGCGGCATTTCGCGGTGGGGTACCTCGCGTCGATAGCCGCGACCAGGTCGGTGGCAAAGGCGGTGTCGATCAATCCGAACCCCTCGGGGTCGGGGTTGTCGACATACCAGCTGTCCCCCGCCCTCGGCGCCACCACCATCAGCGGCGGGATGCGACCGTCGGCCAGCGCGCGGTCGAGGATCTGTCCGAGATTGCCCCAGGTGAACCAGTCGCCATCCGCCCCGCTCATGCCGTGCAGAAGGTAGACCACCGGCCAGCGCTCGCCCTCCGGCGGCGCCGGAAACGGCGTGTAAACCGCATAGGGGATCGGCCGGCCCAAAGTCGGGCTCTCGGCGGTGAGCCCGAATGTCACGATCCCTGCAGCTTGTGCTGCCGTAGCCGCAAGCACCATCGCTGCCGCGCTTAGCGCAGCCAGAAGTTTCAGCTTCAATGTATCCCCCTCGGATCGCCGGTTTGCGGCGAGTTCAATGTGCAAAGTAGATGCAGGAAAACGTTTTCCTATCTGGTATCGTATGGGGGTTGCGGGAGTTGAGCAACTGGGCCGAAAGACGATACTGGCGGCGTGACACGGCCGGTGCAAAGTGCGTCCCCTCGCCCCCCTGGGGAGAGGGTTAGGGTGAGGGGCGCCAAGCACACGGGACGTGCGCCTTGGGGAGCTTTGGTGACGAAGCCAGCTGGTTCGGCGCGCTTGGCGCCCCTCACCCCGGCCTTCTCCCCAGAGGGGCGAGGGGGCGTTGTGGCGGCGCCGGCGCAACAGTGAGCCATGCGCCGCTAGAGAAGGGTACGCCGACTGCTGGCTTCCGAGACCAGCCCCCTACCCCCGCCGCTCGCTCAAAAAGCTGTCCAGCAGCCATTGCCCCGCCGGCCCCGGCGGATTGCTCCGCGACCACAGCGCATCGACCGGCAGGAGCCGCGGCCAGCCGCGCGGCGTCAGCTCCGCCAGCGTGTCGCCGGCATATTGGCGGACCAGCCAGTCGGGCAGTTCGGCCCAGCCGAAACCCTGCTGCGTCAGCTCCAGCAGCATCAGGTAGCTCGGCGCCGACCAGGCGAGGCCGAGTGGTCGCGCGCCACCGCCGACATAGCTCTTGAGGTAGATCTGTCGGCTCGCCGCCAGTTGCTCGGCGCTGGGGCTGCCGATAACGGCGAGCGGATGGGCGCGCGCCACGAACACCCCCATGCGGGTCGGCTGCGCCAGCCGGGCCGAGGCGATGCCGCTGGGGTAGGACACCTCGGCAGCAGTCACCGCCAGGTGCGCCCGGCCGGACTGCAGGAGGTCGATGACATCGGGTCCCTCGGCGATCAGGCATTCCAGTTCGATATCGCGATAGCGCCGCTCGAATTCCTGCATCAGCTCGAGATGGTCGCTCTGCCCGTAGGTGTCGGAGAGGACAATAGTCAGTCGCGGCTCCACCTTGTCCGAGAGCCTGAGGCTCAAGGCTTCGAGCCGATCGCTCGCGGCGAGAATCTCCTGCACATGCGCCAGCACCCGTCGTCCGGCTGCGGTCAACGCCGGCAGGCGGCTCGAGCGGTCGAACAAGGTGAGATCAAGATCGGCCTCGAGATTGGCGATCGCCGTGCTGATGGTCGACTGGCTCTTGTTGAGCTGCCGCGCCGCTGCCGAGAACGAGCCGAGTGCCGCCGCGGCGGCGAACGCTTCCATGGCTTCGGGGGAGTATTGCATCTCTCGATACTCTCGATGGTATCTATCTTGGTATACCTGAAAAATCGATGCTAGGTCGAGGCGAAATCGAACAGCTGAAGTGTGAGAACACCATGCAACTCCAGAACCGCTCCTTCCTCGAACGCATCGGCCACGCGGTCGGCTTCGAAGTCATCGCACTGGTCATCTGTGCGCCGATCGCCGCCTGGCTGCTGGACCGGCCGCTCGGCCATGTCGGCCTGCTCGCCATTCTGCTCTCGACCACCGCCATGGGCTGGAACGTCGTCTACAATTTCGGCTTCGACCGCTTCTGGCCGGCCGAGCGCGTCCCGCGCACCCTCGGTGTCAGGGCCCTGCATGCGCTTGGCTTCGAAGGCGGCCTGGTGCTGGTCGGCGTGCCGCTGGCGGCATGGCTGCTCAACATCTCGCTGGTCCAGGCCTTCGTGCTCGATATCGGCTTCTTCCTGTTCTTCCTGCCCTATGCGTTTGCGTACAACTGGGCTTATGACGGGCTCAGGCAGCTGTGGGTGGGGCGGAAGGTGGCGGGGGTTTAGTCCCCGTGGCTCCCCACGAACCTCCCCGCCTAAACCGCCTTCAACAACCTCAAATGATTGTCGAAGTTCAGCTCGAACGTCGTCAGCGGCGCCGGCGAGCCAGCGAACCCGCCCAGTGCCCCCTCCCCGCTCGAGGCCAATAGCCCCACGCTGTCGGGCGCAATGCCGCAGCCGTTCTCCAGCCCGAGGCTCGCCACCACCGTTGCGGTGTCCGGATCGATTGCGAGGATGGTGTTGCCTTCCGGTGAGGAGACGCCGATCAGCCCGCCATCCGCCGAGGCGGCGACCGAGCCGATATAGTTGCGCATCTCCCCGAGCGTCGCGTCGGGCAGTTCGATCAGCCGGATTTCGCCGTCGCGCGTCGCATACCCCACCAGTTGCGGGCGGTCGGCCGAAGGCCCGCGGAACTGGCAGCCGAACCAGACGCGGCCCTTGTGGTCGAACGCCATGTGGCGGATCGACAGCTGGTGCAGCCCGCCATCGAGCCGCAACTGCCCGATCAACCCACCGGACCGTCGGTCGACGAAGGCGATCGAGGGATCCATGGTGTCGAGATTGAGTTCGGCCCGCCCGTAATCGGGGTGCGTCTCGATCCCGCCATTGGCGACCACGAAGGTCTCGCCGTCGGGCATCAGCAGCATCTCGTGCGGGCCGGTGCCAAAAGTGTCGAACTCGCCGATCCGCCTGTAGCCGCCGGCAACGTCATAGATGCCGATCACCCCACGCGCGTTGTCGAAGTCGTTCTCGGTGGCATAGAGCAGCTTGCCATCGGGCGAGAAGGCGCCGTGGCCAAAGAAATGCCGGCCCTCGACGCTGGTCAGCGTCTGCGGCTTGCTCGCACCGTTGGGGTCGAAGATCACCGCGAAGGTGCCGGGCTGGCGGGCGAACACCACCCCCTGCCCGGATGTCGGCGAGAAGGTGATGTCGTGTCCGCGCTCCGGCAGCTCGACGGTTGAGATCACCGATCCGGTTTCGCTCACCAGCGCTGCGGCAAAGCCACCCTCGCGCTTCTGGATCGAAGACGCAAAGACCAGCTCGGCGCGTTCCAGCGCTTCAGCGCGGCGCGGCAGCAGCGAGGCGGCGAACCCCACCCCGGCAGCTTTCAGGAAGGCGCGGCGCTGCCACATGCTCAGTCTCCGTCGAGCGACGAGAAGCCGACCGACAGGCCGAGCGCCGCCGCGAGGTTTTCGCCCAGGATCGTGTCGAGCGATTGGGTGACGATCACCAGGTAGTCGAGCGCCTTCTTCTGCCTGGGGTCATCGAGCGCCTGCTCGACCGGCTCGGTCACCACCTTGCCGGCGCGCTCGGCATTGCCGAACTCGAAGGCCGCACTGTTGCCGACCCAGAGGTTATCGGCCGTCGTCGCCTCGGCGATGCGGGATTTTTCGAGCAGCGCCTCGAGCCCTTCGAAATTGGCTGATATCGACGGCACCGTCATGCCGGAGCGCCAGAACAAAGCCGATTTCGGCTTCGGCGCGGCGCCGTCGCGGCCGAGAAACGGCAATAGCCGCTGGTCGCGGATCGCCTCGGTGCCATGCGCCAGGAGCCCGGTCAGCGCCTCGGCCACCTCGCGGAAACTGCGATAGTCCGGGTCGCTCTCGGAGGGTTCGAGCAGCCGTTTCGAGATCCCCGCCGGGTCGTTCCACTCGGCCGACAAGGCCGTTGCGGTCTCGGCCTGCAGCGTGGTGATGGCATGGGCATAGCCGCAGCGGAAAGTGCCTTCGGCGCTGGCAAGCTGTTCGGCACCGGTGCCGAACAGCAGGAACTCGAGGGCGCCCAGCCCCTGCATGGCGACGCTCTTGCCGCCCAGCTTCTTGGGGTCAGTGGCATCAGGGTCGGCATCGGCGAGCACGCCCTGCACCTGCTTCAGTGCGATGCCCTTGCGATCGGGCCAGAACAGCACCTTGTCGTAGCGATTCTCCACCATCAGCGGCCCGAGGCGGTAGAGCTCCACCCGCGACCAGGCGCTGACCGCGGCCATGAACTGGCCTCGAGCAGTCTCGAGACCCGCCTCGGATGGGGCATTGCAAAGGCCGGCAACGTCGCGCTCGAGCGCCGCCGTCGCTTCGGCATACTGCGCGAAGCCCGGCCGGATCGCTTCGGTGATCGCCAGCGACACCACCTGCTCGGCCGTCAGTTTCTGCTCCTCGGCCGCGACGGGCAGCGCGACCAGCGCCAGGGCAACGGCAAGCAACAGGCGCATCAGAGCGACTCCAGGAAGGCGATCAGATCATCGCGCTCGGATTTCGGCATGTTTGCGAACGCGTCGCGCGATTTCTGCGCCTCGCCGCCATGCCAGAGGATGGCCTCGGTGAGGTTGCGCGCCCGCCCGTCATGCAGGAATTCGGTATGACCGGAGACCGTCTCGGTGAGCCCGATCCCCCATAGCGGCGGGGTCTTCCACTCGTAGCCGTCGGCATCGCCCTCGGGCCGGTTGTCGGCCAGCCCCTCGCCCATGTCGTGCAGCAACAGGTCGGTATAGGGCCAGATCAGCTGGAACTTGTGCGCCTCGATCGGCGCCTTGCGCGAGGTCACGTATTTGGGCGTATGGCAGGCCGTGCAGTTGGCCGAGTAGAACGCCTGCTTGCCGCGCAGCACCTGCGGGTCGTCGACCTTGCGCCGCTGCGGCACGCCCAGATTCTGCGAATAGAACGTCACGAGGTCGAGCACCGGATCGGGCGCCTCGGATGGCCCGAGCCGCGCCTGTTCGCCGGTCGGCGCCGTAAGGCACTCGGCCTCTGCGGCGGTGCAATCGCCATGGGGCTTCATCACCAGCGGCGTCGAGATGCCGATATCGCCGGCAAAGGCATCGGCCGACTGCGCGCGGATGCTGGCGGCGCCCGCCTTCCAGCCGAAGCGGCCGAGCGCCCGCTGCCCGCTGACGGCATCGAGCACCATGTTCGGCTTGCCGGAAATGCCGTCGCCGTCACGATCATCGGGGTCGGCCTTCCTGAGGATGTCCTCGGCCGGCACCTGCTCGAGCAGCCCGAGCCCGATCATCTGCGGCGCGACGCGCGGGCTGAGCATCACGTCGTCGGCCATCGGCCCGTAGGCGAGATCGGCGACCGAATATGTCGGCCGGCGCAGTGTCACCACCGTGCCATCGCCAAGCGTCACCGGCTCGTCGGCATAACTGATCACCATCTTGCCTTCGGGCTTGACGCCCTGAATGGCGAAATCCTGCAGCTGGCCGCCATAGGTCGGCTCCTCGATCACCTTGGTGCCGGCGAGCAGCGCGGCATGATCGGCATCATCGCGCGGCGGGATCGACAGGCGGAGGAACATCGACACGGCATCGTCGCCATTGCCCGAAGGCGTGTGGCCGCGCCCATCCTTCAGGTGGCAGTTCTGGCAGCCGCGCGCATTGAACAGCGGCCCGAGGCCATCCGATGCTTCGGTGGAAGCCGGTGCCGACACCCAGAGCTTCCTGAACAGCGCGTTGCCGAGCTTGAACTCGGCTTCCTGCTCGAAGCTGATATTGGCCGACGAGAACGAGAAGATGTCCTGGTTGACGCGCTTCTTCACCGTACCGGCGCCGCCGGGCAGCTGCTCGAAATTCTCAGGCTTGGTAAAATCGCTCGTCGGCGCGGTGACCGCCTGAACCCGCTTCAGGTCCTTGGGCGTCAGATCCGAGCGGGTCCCGCCATCGTCA
>JAEUMC010001003.1 GCA_016793415.1 Devosia sp.
GCGAGGCCGGGGCGCGCCAGGGTATGGCGCATCAGGTACCAGCGATAGGCATAAAGCCGGTCGAGCACCGGACTGCTGCTGGTGAACTGCGGCACCTGGTCGAAGAAGGACCGATAGGCCGCCTGCTGGTTAGCAAGCAGGGTTGCCGTCGGCGTCGCGGCGGCCGTCGTCGCCTTGGCTGTGAGCTTCGACCACTCGTCCGACTCGGCAATGCCCACCGCCGCGGCGATGACGAACGCGGCGCTGGCACCTGGGGCCAGCGTCAGGCCGGTCCAGAGCTCCGGTTCACTGCAGGCGATGCAGGTGCGCAGGGTGAAGCCATGCGCTTCGATCGGGCGCTCGCCGCGGGCGGTCGAGCCATCGCGGCTGACCCATTCCGGATCGAGCGTGACGCGCAGCGTCACCGCATGGTCGCCGCTATTGCGCCAGCGCTGCAGCGAAACGGCTTCGTCCTCCCAACTGATGAATCTGCGTTCCTCGAGGCTGAGCGTGCCGAATGCGGTGCGGGTGGTGAGGTGGCTGGGGCGCCACTCCACTTCGGACGGTACCGTCGCCGCGTCACCACCGTGCTCGATGCCGAACAGCAGCGGCATGTTGAGCTTGTGGATGAAGTCGAGCGCGCCCGAAAAGCCGGGGATGTCGTCGAGATAATCGGCCCACAGTCGGGCGCCGGTCGAGCCGAGCAGCAGCGTACCCGGCTTGGTGCGGAGGCCGCGACGGCCGGTTTTCAGCAGCTCGTCGATGTTCATCCGGGGAAATCCGCGTCGACCTGGTCGAGGATCGCGCCGAGCTTGCGGATCTGCTCGTCGGTGAGACGAACCAGTGGCGGGCGGGTATTGGCCCAGCCCGCGACGCCATAGCGGCGCGCCACCATCGCCTTGATGGTCGGGATCTGCGGGAAGCTGTTCGAGGCTTCGCGCAGCGCCACGATCCGCTGCTGCGCAGCATCGACCGCGGCGCTCGCCGACGGGTCGGCGAACTTGTCGAACACCGCGCGCAACTGCCTGCCGGCGAGGTTGGAAGTCGCGGTGATGCAACCCGCACCGCCCTGCTGCAGCAGTGGCAGCAGCAGCGGATCGGCGCCGGCGAGCACCGACAGGGTCGGGAAGCGCTTCACCATGCCGAGCATGTTGTCGAGCGCCCCGCCCGAGTCCTTCACTCCGGCAATGGTGCCCGGATATTTCTCGATCAGCCTGCCGATCAGGTCGTGGCTGAGCGGTACCTGCGAGATCGGCGGGATGTGATAGAGGATGACCTGCAACCGGTCGTCGGCGACGCTGTCGAGTACGTGGCAATAGGCGTCGTACAGGCCCTGGTCGGAAACGCCCTTGTAGTAGAAGGGCGGCAGCATCACCACCTTGGTGACGCCCAGGCTCAGTGCGTGCTTCGTCAGTGCGATCGTTTCGGGCAGCGCGCAGAGGCCGGTGCCGGGCAGCAGCGCCCCCGGAGCGACGCCACCTTTCACCGCCGCCTCGAGCATCGCCATGCGCTCGGCTGAGGAGAACGAGTTGGCCTCGCCGGTGGAGCCGAGCAGGGCGACGCCATGGAGGCCATCGGCGAGCAGCTGCTTGCTGTGCGCGATCAGCGCGCCGTGGTCGGGCGTCAGGTCGGCATTGACCGGCGTGGCGGCGGCGCTGAATACGCCTTTGATCGATGACATGGCAGGGAGACCTTTGGGATTCAGCCGCGCGAGGCGGCGAGCTTGCGGGCGTAGTCGATCGCCGCGAGCATGTTGACATGTTTGGCCTTGCCGGTGCCGGCGAGGTCGAAGGCGGTGCCGTGATCCACCGAGGTGCGGTCGATCGGCAGGCCGAGCGAGACGTTCACTGCGGTATCGAAGGCGACGAGCTTGATCGGGATGTGGCCCTGGTCGTGGTACTGCGCCACCACCAGGTCGAAGGCGCCCGAATAGGCGCGGTAGTAGAGCGTGTCGGCCGAGATCGGCCCGACCACGTCGATCCCCTCGGCCCGGGCCAGCGCCACGCCAGGCGCCACCTGATCGTCGTCCTCGCGGCCGAACAGGCCGTTTTCGCCGCAATGCGGGTTGATGCCGGCCACTGCAATGCGCGGGTTGTCGTAGCCGATGCGCTTGAGGTGATGGTACCCGGTGCGCACCGTCTCGAGGATGCGCTGCGGCGTGGCGCGGCCGATCGCATCCTTCAGCGAGATATGGGTCGAGACGTGGATCACCTTCAGCTTCTCGGATGCCAGCAGCATGAAACTCGAGCGCGAGCCGGTGAGATGCGCCAGCATGCCGGTATGGCCATCGAAATGGTGGCCGGCAAGGTTCAGCGCCTCCTTGTTGATCGGCGCGGTGACGATGCCGGCGGCGGCGCCCGACGTGGTCAGCTCGACAGCCCTGGCGATGTAGCGATAGCTCGCTTCGCCGCCGACCGGATCGAGTTTGCCGAAGGGCAGGGGCATGCCGGCGACCTCGACATGCTCGAGGCGCAGCAGCCCGGCTGAGGCCGGAGCATCGGCCGGGCCGAGCTTCAGGCCGGCGCCGGTGACGGCGATGGCCTTATCCAGTGTTTCGGCCGAACCGACGACGACGAGCTGCTCGCGG
>JAEUMC010000712.1 GCA_016793415.1 Devosia sp.
CTGCTGGCGCACGGTGTGGCCGGCGTCGACTTGAAGGAACTGCTGGTCAGCCAGATCGATCCGTTCTGCCCGGTGGATGGCGAGCGGGTGGTGGTCGACGGGCCGTCGTTGCGCATCAATGCCCAGGCGGCGCAGATCCTCGGCATGGCGGCGCACGAGCTCGCGACCAACGCGGTGAAATACGGCGCTTTCGCCCGGGAGGGCGGCCGGCTCGAGCTGACCTGGAAGCGCACCGACACGGCCGTGAGCTTCGTCTGGCACGAAACCGGCGGTGTCCCCGGCGAGGCCACGCCGCGACGTGGGTTCGGCACCACCGTGCTCGAGAACATGGTCGGCCGCTCGCTCAACGGCGAAGTGGTGCGCGAGGTGCACGAGCTTGGCATCGAGTGGCGCTTCACCATTCCGCTGAACTCGCTCGACCCCTCCGACAGCCTCAATGGGGCGGCCGAACCCCCTGGTTCCGACAAATAACTGGCGTTCTCTGCCCCTTTCCCCTATAGAGCGCGCAAGTTCCGGCCCGGCCGGCGCTTATTCATGGCTCCACCTGGACGACATCCCGGGCGGCAGCGTCCCGATGATCCTCTTTTGAAAGGACCTTACCGATGTCGATTACCGCAGAGCGGAAGACTGCGCTCATCAAGGACTTCGCCACCAAGAAGGATGACACCGGTTCGCCGGAAGTCCAGGTCGCGATCCTCTCCGAACGCATCGCCAATCTCACCGAACACTTCAAGCTGCACGGCAAGGACAACCATTCGCGCCGTGGCCTGCTGAAGATGGTTTCGACGCGCCGCCGTCTCCTCGACTACGTCAAGAAGTCGGACGAAGCGCGCTACAAGGCGCTGATCGAGCGTCTGGGCCTGCGCCGCTAAGGCAGGGTCTGACTGTGACTACGGACCCACGAGGCACGCCTCGCGGGTCCACCCCGGCGGCGACGCCGGATAGTAGCGTAGGCTGACGAACTACGCGGAGCATGGCGAGATCATCGGCCGCTCACGGTGCAGATGCACCCTCTTTTCAGAGACATGAGCGGCTCATCGTCTTGTCCATGTTCCGCCCCAGCTGACACCTGGGAGATCAGCGCGGAACCGTGCCGATTTTGGGCTGCTGTCGCACATGGGGTGCGGCGTGCGGCTGGCACACCGGATGAGTTCGCGGGGTGGCTACGCCCCCGCGTTCCCGCTCATTCCGGCAGAATGGAAAGACAAGAAATGCCCATCAACTTCGACTACCACAAAGTTGAGCTGAACTGGGGCGGCCAGCCCCTCACCCTCGAGACCGGCAAGATCGCCCGCCAGGCTGACGGCGCCGTGCTCGCCACGCTCGGCGAGACCGTGGTTCTCGCCACCGTCGTTTCGGCCAAGTCGCCGAAGCCGGGTCAGGACTTCTTCCCGCTGACCGTCAACTACCAGGAAAAGTACTTCGCCGCGGGCAAGATCCCGGGCGGCTACTTCAAGCGCGAAGGTCGCCCGACCGAAGGCGAGACGCTGATCTCCCGCCTGATCGACCGTCCGATCCGCCCGCTCTTCCCCGAGGGCTACAAGAACGAGACCCAGGTCATCGTCACCGTTCTCCAGCATGACATGGAGAACAACCCGGACGTGCTCTCGATGGTCGCTGCCTCCGCGGCCCTGACCATCTCGGGCGTGCCGTTCATGGGCCCGATCGGCGCGGCCCGCGTCGGTTACGTCGATGGCCAGTACGTGCTGAACCTCGCCGTCGACCGTCGCGCTGAATCCAAGCTCGATCTGGTCATGGCCGGCACCCAGGATGCCGTGCTGATGGTGGAATCGGAAGCCCAGGAGCTCTCCGAGGAGATCATGCTCGGCGCCGTGATGTTCGGTCATGAAGCCTCGCGCAAGGTGATCGACGCGATCATCAAGCTGGCCGAACTCGCCGCCAAGGAACCGCGTGACTTCACCCCGCCCGATTACTCGGCGCTCGAAGCCGACGTGCTGAAGGTGGCCGAGGCCGACCTCCGCGCCGCCTACAAGATCACCGACAAGGCGCAGCGCTATGCTGCGGTCGATGCCGCCAACGCCAAGGTCAAGGCGCACTTCGCCGCCCAGATCGAAGCCGGCACCGTCTCGGCCGAGGACCTGGGCGAAGTCGTCCATAACCTGCAGGCCAAGATCGTCCGCTGGAACATCCTCGACACCAAGTCGCGTATCGACGGCCGTGACCTGACGACCGTTCGTCCGATCGTTGCCGAAGTCGGCGTCCTGCCCCGCACCCACGGTTCGGCGCTGTTCACCCGCGGTGAGACCCAGGCCCTCGTCGTTGCCACGCTCGGCACCGGCGACGACGAGCAGTTCGTCGACAGCCTCGAAGGCACCCAGAAGGTGAACTTCATGCTGCACTACAACTTCCCGCCCTACTCGGTCGGTGAAGCTGGCCGCATGGGCTCGCCCGGCCGTCGCGAAATCGGTCACGGCAAGCTCGCCTGGCGCGCCATCAACCCGATCCGCCCCAAGGCCGAAGACTTCCCCTACACCATCCGCGTCGTCTCCGAGATCACCGAGTCGAATGGCTCGTCCTCGATGGCGACCGTCTGCGGCACCTCGCTGGCGCTGATGGATGCAGGCGTGCCGATGAAGAAGCCGGTGGCTGGTATCGCCATGGGCCTGATCCTCGAAGGCGACCGCTACGCGGTGCTTTCCGACATCCTGGGTGACGAAGATCACCTCGGCGACATGGACTTCAAGGTTGCGGGCACCGCCGACGGCGTCACCTCGCTGCAGATGGACATCAAGATCGCCGGCATCACCGAGGAGATCATGAAGGTCGCCCTCGAGCAGGCCAAGGGCGGTCGCGAGCACATCCTGGGTGAGATGGCCAAGGCCATCACCGCTTCGCGCGACCAGGTGGGCGAGTTCGCTCCGCGCATCGAGACCATCACCATCCCGACCGACAAGATCCGCGAAGTGATCGGCACCGGCGGCAAGGTGATCCGCGAGATCGTCGAGAAGACCGGCGCCAAGATCGACATCAACGACGACGGCACCGTGAAGGTCTCGTCCTCGGACGGCGCTTCGATCGATGCGGCCATCAAGTGGATCAAGTCGATCACCGATGAAGCCGAAGTCGGCGCCATCTACCAGGGCACCGTGGTCAAGACCGCCGATTTCGGCGCGTTCGTGAACTTCTTCGGCGCCAAGGATGGCCTCGTGCACATCTCCCAGCTCGCCGCCCAGCGCGTCGGCAAGACCACCGACGTCGTCAAGGAAGGCGACAAGGTCTGGGTGAAGCTGCTCGGCTTCGACGAGCGCGGCAAGGTCCGCCTGTCGATGAAGGTCGTCGATCAGACGACCGGCGAGGAGATCAAGCAGCCCGAGAAGGAAAGGGCCGAAGCCGGCGAGTA
>JAEUMC010000003.1 GCA_016793415.1 Devosia sp.
GTCGCGGCTCGAGGACTTTGCGCCCGGCACGCGGTTCGACGTCTGCCTGTTCTCCGAGAGCTACCAATATATCCCGCTCGCCGCTTCGTTCGCCAAACTGGGCGAGCTGCTGGCGCCCGATGGCAGGGTGGTGATCGCCGACTGCTTCCGCTCCGACGGTTATCAAGGGGGCAGGGCGATTGGCGGCGGGCACCGCTATTCGGGGTTCCTGAACGCAGTCGAGAGTTCGGGCTTCGTCATTGCCAGCAATGAGGACGTGACGGGGCTGGCTGCGCCATCCATCGAGATCGACCGGATGCTCTATCGCGATGTGCTTTCTCCGGTGGTCACTCAGCTCGGTGGCCTGTTGGAGGAGAAGCGTCCCATCACGCATTGGCTGGCGAGGCAGGCCTATGGCCTGTTCGTCAATTCCAGGGAACGGCAACGCATCGCCGATCGGCTGCAGGCGGAGTATCGCACGCCCGAGCTGTTCGTCGCCAACAACACCTACCGGTTCCTCACGCTGGAGCGGCGCGCCGGCTGAGCCTGCGGCGGGCCGACAACAGTTGTCGGTATTCGCCGGTCCGGCCCAACATCCGCCGGGATCGGCCGGTTAACGAAACGGCACCAATCTATTTCGTATGCTCGGGCCCTGGCGCTAGATTTGGCGTCATCCCAGTTCGAGGGCTTCTCATGGCGCGCAGATATTTCGGCACGGACGGCATTCGCGGGTTGGCGAACGGCGAAAAACTGACCCCCGAGCTGGCCATGAAGGTCGGCATGGCGGCCGGCCTCAAATTCGTCAATGGCGACCATCGCAACCGCGTGGTGATCGGCAAGGACACGCGCCGTTCCGGCTACATGATCGAGAGCGCGCTGACCGCCGGTTTCACCGCCGTGGGAATGGATGTCTACCTGCTCGGGCCGATGCCGACGCCTGCCGTCGCCATGCTGACCCGTTCGCTGCGCGCCGACCTGGGCGTGATGATCTCGGCCTCGCACAACCCCTTCGACGATAACGGCATCAAGCTGTTTCGCCACGACGGCTACAAGCTCAGTGACGCGCTCGAGGACGATATCGAGCAACTGATGGATTCCAACATGCTGGGCCAGCTGAGCGTCGGCCGCGATATCGGCCGCGCCCATCGCGACGAGGCGGCCCAGACCCGTTACATCGAGTACGCCAAGCGCACCATGCCCAAGGGCATCGACCTCACCGGGCTGCGGGTGGTGCTCGATTGCGCCAATGGCGCCGCCTACAAGGTGGCGCCGACGGCGCTGTGGGAACTGGGTGCCGAAGTGTTCGTGATCGGCAACGAGCCCGACGGCTTCAACATCAACGACAAGGTCGGCTCCACCGCGCCCGAGGCGCTGATCGCCAAGGTGAAGGAGCTGCGCGCCGATATCGGCATCGCGCTCGATGGCGATGCCGACCGGGTGATCATCGTCGACGAGAAGGGCGAGATCGTCGATGGCGACCAGTTCATGGCGGTGATCGCGCAATCCTGGCATGCCCGCGGCGAGCTCCGGGGGGGCGGCCTGGTTGCCACGGTGATGAGCAACCTGGGCCTCGAGCGCTACCTCGGCGGCATCGGGCTCAGCCTCGAGCGCACCCAGGTGGGCGACCGCTACGTGCTCGAAGCGATGCGCGCCAAGGGCTTCAATGTCGGCGGCGAGCAGAGCGGGCATATCATCCTCTCCGATTTCACTACCACCGGCGATGGCCTGATCGCCGGCCTGCAGCTGCTGGCCGTGGCCAAGCAGGCGGGGCGGGCGGTTTCCGAAATCTGCAAGCGCTTCGACAAGGTGCCGCAGCTGCTGCAGTCGGTGCGCTACAAGGAAGGCAAGCCGCTGGAGCACAAGCTGGTGCAGCAGGCGATCAAGGAAAGCCAGGCGCGCCTCGGCGATACCGGACGGCTGGTCATCCGCCCCTCCGGCACCGAGCCGGTGATCCGCGTCATGGCGGAAAGCGACGACGAAGGGCTGGTGCTCGCAGTGGTCAGCGAGATCGCGGCGACGATCAAGAAGGTGGCGTAGGAGCGGCATTCTGGCGGGTCAGTAATGTGGGGGTGGCTGACCTATCGTGCCCTCCAGGCCTCCTCTCTTGCAAAATCTAAGGCTTAGCCAAACGGCTAAACCTAAGATTTTGCTTTCTCCCCCGCCAAGGGGGAGATGATCGGTGGCTTCCACTTGCTTCGGTGCATCAGTCGGGACTCTCCCCCTTGGCGGGGGAGAAAGCGAAAACTTGGGCTTAGCGCAGCTAAGTCCTTAGTTTTCGCAAGAGAGGGGGGCGCGGGGAGCCATCCCATATGCGATAGCCTGCTGTTGAGGGGGAGGGGACAGGGGCGGGGGTCAGCCCGCACTGATCCATCAAGTAACCGCCCCCTCACGCCAAGACTTCGTTAACGCATCTCCTTCACCCGATATTAGGGTTATCCGTTAGGGTTAAGTGGGCTTTAAGAAAAGGCAGGCAAGGTGGGTCCACTCGACTGGTGTCGTCGTGGCAACAAGGACCCTGCAATATGCGTAGATATCTCGCCTCAGCGGCTGCGGTAGGAACCGCCCTGCTGCTTGCCGGCCCCGTGATGGCGGCCGATATGCCTGAATATCCCGAAATTCCCGAAGTCGACTACGACATCGGCGGCTCGTTCTACCTGCGCGGCTCGGCGGCGCTGAACATTCATTGGGCGCCCGAAGTGGTGCATCCGTGGCTGGACGAGACCCATGAAACCGTCGACTACGGCTACGGTTACAGCTGGGGCGCCGGCTTTGGCTATGAAACCGGCACGGGGCTCCGCTTCGACGGCACGATCGACTCGGTCGAGACCAAGGGCCTGATGATCACCAAGACTGGCCCGCTTCCGCCGGCCGGCGATGCCGGTGACTACACGCTGATGCTGCGTTCCACCGTCGCGCTTGCCAACGTCTACTACGACTTCGGTCTCGGCGGCGACTTCTCCTATTCCTCGGGTGCCGGTGGCGCCTTCGGCTATGTCGGCGCCGGCGCAGGTGTTGCCTGGAACCATGCCGAAATCAACTCGCCGCTCGGCGTGACCCAGCCGGTTCCGACCGGCGGCAATGTCAGCGCTGCTGCAGCAGTGATGGTCGGTGTCGGTTACGACATGGGCAACTGGGTGGCGGACGTGGGCTATCGCGGCCTCTACATCAACCAGATCAACAACGCGCCTACCGATCCCGCGTCCGAGAGCTACTACGAGATCGACAACAACTGGATCCACGAGCTGCGCGGCACGGTCCGTTACCGCTTCAACTAAGCAGCTGTTGGACGACACCAGTCCGACCGGAACGGCGCCCAGAAGGGCGCCGTTCTTGTTTTCTCGGCTACCAGGAAAAGTTGACGCCAGCCCGGCCACCTGCGGTGCCGCGACCCAGACCGACACCGACGGCGCCGGTAATGGTCAAGCCGTCCGTCGCGACGATGGCCCCGCCGACACCGATGGCACTCTCGCCGTTGAACGTGCCGAAGTTGACAGCAGCGCCGAAGGTCTTACCGGTATCGACGGTTGCGGTCGGCAAGGCCAGACTGAGCGCCACGCCTTCATTGGCGTCGCGAACCTGCTCGAGCATCTCGCTCTCGCCGTTGATGACGCCGAACTCGCTGTCCTTCTTGGTTTCGCCGGTATTGGGATTGTAGCAGGTCTCGGTGCCCGGGATGTAGAACCAACCCGTCCCGAAGGCGTTGCAGACCCTCACATCCTCGACCGCGGAGAAGGCGGGCGACGAGCAGAGAACTGCCGCGGCGACCGCAGCTGAAAACAATAAGCGCATGGTGATTTTGCCCCAAATTGACACCGGCATTATCGCCAAAGCTTCTGCGGGAACAAGCCGAAGCAACGAGCTAAGTGATTACTTGAGTTTGGTTTTTCTGGCGGTTTGTCGACCGACTCAAAGTCAATCGCTATAATGAGTGACATGAATCCTCCTGCCATCACCGTTGAGGACCGCAGCCTCGTCCGGGCCGACGTTACCGCCCTCGCAGGCGACGATCCGGTGCGTCTCGTCGGCTGCAATCTCGATGAAGCCAAGCTCGCCGATCTCGATCTCACCGGCTGGGTGTTCGAGCGCTGCAGCCTGGCGCGCACCGATTTCGGCAAGGCCGAGCTCGAGCTGGCGCGCTTCCTCAACTGCCGCGGCGCGTTTGCGCTGTTTCGCGGCGCCAATCTCGAGGATGCGGCGTTCCGGTCGTCCGATTTCAACAATGCCAGTTTTCGCGGTGCAACGCTGTCATCGGCCTCGTTCGAGGATTGCAAGCTCACCGGCTGCGACATGGCGGACACCAAGTCGATGGACGTGCGCTTTACCAACACGCTGCTGGTTTCGGCCAAGCTGCCCGGCTTCAACTTCCGCAAGGAAACACTGGTCGGCGTCGACCTGAGTCTCGCCGACCTCGCCAAGTGCGATTTCCGCGAGGCCTCGTTCGAGAACTGCTCGATCCGCGAGGCCAATATCGAGGAGGCTCGCTTTCAGGATGCCGACCTCAGGGGCGCTGACCTCGGGGGGCTATCCATCCTGGCGCAGGCCGGGCGCTTCAAGGGCGCGGTGGTCTCGGCGGCGCAGGCCGAACTGATCCTCAGCCAAACCGGGCTCCGGGTGCGGGCAAGGTAGGGAGATCAGCTTGGACGGCACCGGCTGTGCAACGCCCGTCCCCTCGCCCCTTTGGGGAGAGGGTTAGGGTGAGGGGTAGCCAAGCACACCGGACGTGCAGTTGCGGCTTGCTCAGCCGCAGGTTACGAGCGCTTGGCGCCCCTCACCCCGACCCTCTCCCCAGAGGGGCGAGGGGGCGATGGGGGCGCTGTCCGTGGTTTCCCGAAGGCGTGGGGTATCTATTCCCCGAGCTGGAACCGCTCGAACCGCCCCAGTTCTTCCTCGAGCATCGCCTGGTGCTCGGCGGCGTTGCCCTTGCCGACCCAGTGCCAGGCCTGGATCAGCACCTTGCCGGCCGCCCGGTCGGTCTTAAGGTCGAGCGCCGCGACGATCTCGTCGCCGGCCAGTACAGGCAGGGTGAAGTAGCCGAACTTGCGCTTGGCCTTGGGGACATAGGCCTCGAACACGTGGTCGTAGCCGAAGAAGAGGCTGGTGCGGCGGCGCTGGATGGCCAGCGGGTCGAACGGCGACAGGATATGCACCAGCGGCGGGCCTTCGGGCTCCGGCGTTTCCAATGCCTCGGGCGTCGCGAAGTGCAGCGTCGGGTCGTCGCCGATCGTTACCGGCAGCAGCGCCTTCTTGCGCCTCCGGGTCTCGATCTGCGCGGCCAGTTCCGACGTGAAGCGAAGCCTTGGGTGCATCACCGAGGGGCCGCTGATCAGCCCCTGTGACGTCAGCGCCCGATCCAGCAGGTAGCCATCGATCTGCCGCGTCGTGGCGGCTTTGGGCAGCTTGCCGAAATGCCGCGACATCAGCTCATAGGTCTTCACCATGCCGTTGCGCTCGGAGATGGTCAGTTCGCCCGAGTAGAAGCCGTATTGCAGCACGCGCTTGGATGGCTTGCGGCTGCCCCAGGGGTGATCCTTCTCGACCAGCTCGTCGGTGTCGATGTCGCGGATCGAGATGGCACCGTCCTTGCGGATCTGGCGCAGCAGCTTCTTGAGGTCGTTCGGATCGGCATCGGCGTACCAGCGCATCGGCTCGCTGCGGTGGTGCTTCATCTCGTCGACATAGAATGGCAGGTCGCGCACCGGCACATAGGCCAGCGCATGGGTCCAGTACTCGAACACCGACTTGTCGACCGATTGAGCGTGGCCGAGGTCGCTGCGCCGATAGTTCGGAATGCGGGTGAACAGGATGTGGTGATGCGCCCGCTCGATCACATTGATGGTGTCGATCTGCACGTAGCCAAGATGCTCGACCGCCCGGCGCGTGGCTTCGGGCCCGGCGCCGAACGGTTCGCGGCTATCCAGCCGCTGGGCGTGCAACCAGATGCGGCGGGCCTGGGGCAGGGTGAGGTTGAGCGGCTTTTTCATGCTGACAAGCCTAACGCATCATCCTGCCAGGGCATGTCAGGCTTTCACTTCTTCCACATGGCGAGGAGCCCCGCGCCGACATCGATACGCGGTGCCGCCGGGGCGGCGAGGCCGTTGATCGCCGCCGGCTTCACCGCCGGCCAGAACATATCGTCGAACAGTGGCAGCATGGCCTTGGTGATGAAGCGGCTGCGCTGCGCATAGACGTGCTTGTCGCCATAGGGCGTCTGCTGGTGCACGTAAAAGCGCTGCGGCACCATCAGGTGCAGCTCGTCGCGGGCCCGCGTCATCGCCACATAGAGCAGCCGCCGCTCCTCCTCGAGCTCATGGGTCGAGCCGGTGCCGAGGTCCGACGGGATGGCGCCGTCGACGACGTTCAGCACATGCACGTTCTTCCATTCCTGGCCCTTGGCCGAATGGATGGTGGAGAGGATCAGAAAATCCTCGTCGAGCAACGGCACACCGGCCTGGTCGGAGGTGGCGTCGGGCGGATCGAGCGTCAGCTCGGTGATGAAGCGCTCGCGGCTCGGGTAGCCGGCGGCGATTTGCTCGAGCTGATAGAGGTCCTCCTTCCTCACCTCGGCATCCTCGTACACCGCCTCCATCAGCGGCTCGTACCACATGCGGGCCCGGAGCAGCTCGGCCGGCCAGCCGCCACCGCCCTTGCCCAGGTGCTCGACCACCTCGAGCAAAGCCGGCCAGCCTTCCGAGCCGCGTGGTGGGGGCGGGGCATTGAGCAGTTCGACCAGTGGATCGGCGGCCTCGGCCATGCGGTCGAGCACCTTGCCGGCGGCGCCGGGCCCGACGCCCGGCAGCAGCTGCAGCACGCGGAAACCGGCGACGCGATCGCGTGGATTGTCGACGAAGCGCAACAGCGCCAGCATGTCCTTGACGTGGGCGCTGTCGAGGAATTTCAGCCCGCCATATTTGACGAACGGAATGTTGCGCCGGGTCAGCTCGATCTCGAGTTCGGCCGAATGCGAGGAGGTGCGGAACAGCACGGCCTGCTGCTTCAGGGCCGTGCCGCCCTCGCGGCAGGCGAGCACACTCTCGACCACGTAGCGGGCCTGGCTCGGCTCATCTTTCACCGTCACCAGCCGCGGCTTCTCGGTGGCCTGCCGCTCGGTCCACAGGTTCTTGGTGAAGCGCTCCTTGCTCTCGGAGATCACCGCGTTGGCCGCTTCGAGGATCGGCTGGGTGGAACGATAGTTGCGGTCGAGCGTCACCATGCGGGCCGGCGGGGTGAAGGCGCCGGGAAAATCGAGGATGTTGCGCACCGTCGCGGCGCGGAACGAATAGATCGATTGCGCATCGTCACCCACGACGGTGAGGCCGTCACCCGCGGGCTTCAGCGCCAAAAGGATCGAGGCCTGCAGCCGGTTGGTGTCCTGGTACTCATCGACCAGCACGTGATCGAAACGCCCGCCGAGATCTGCGGCGATGGTCGGCTCGCGCATCATGGCGGCCCAGTAGAGCAGCAGGTCGTCGTAATCGAGCACCTGCTGGCGCTGTTTCGACTCCACATAGGCGGCGAACAGCTCGCGCAGTTGCGGGCCCCACATG
>JAEUMC010000033.1 GCA_016793415.1 Devosia sp.
CGAAGGCAGTACCACCACCGATGCCGGCGAGGATCGCCAGAGCCGAAGCCCCGAGCCAGCGGCGAGCGTTGAACTTAGTCGAGGGCATGATGATCTCCTTCAGTCAGGCACTCTTGATGGCCCAGAGATATGGAGCCCACCGCCTTTCTGCACTGTGACCCGGGCGTTAATTATCGGTAATGTTTCCGAACGTTGCCGAGCGCTCAGAACAGCGCCTCGCGCAACAGGTCGAGGGCCACCAGCGTCAGCACGATCTTGAAGCCCCAGCGGAATGCCGTCTCAGGTACTTTCACCAGCAGCCGGCTGCCGATCGCCGTGCCGACAAAGCCCGAAGCGATCATGGCGATGATCAACGGCAGGTAGGCGGCAAAGGCAAAGCCGAGCCATACGAACATCGCCACCTTGAAGCTGTTCTGCAGCGTCATCAGCATGGCGTGGGTGGCGACCAGCTGCCGCCGATCGGCCAGCCCCTTGATAAACACTGCGACGAGCGGTCCGGTTGCCCCGACCACCATGGAGACGGCAGCGATCACGCCGCCACCGAGCGCCTGCGCCACTCGCGACCGCCCAACGATTTTCGGCTGCGGCAGCCAGGTGGTGAGGAGGACGAAAGCGCCGATTGCGATCTGCAGCGCCGTCGCCGGCAACAGGCTGGCAAACTGACCGCCGACCATGGTGCCGATCGCCCCACCCAGCGACAGCCACAACACCAGCTGCCACTGGATGTGCTGGCGCTGCACCAGCGCCCGGCCGCTGTTCGAGCCGAGCTGGATGGCGCCGTGCAGCGGCACGACGACGGCAGGTGGAAATACCAGCGCCAGCACCGCCACCATCAGCGTGCCGCCGCCGAGCGAAAACGTGGCGGTGATCAGCGAGGTGACGAAGCTCAGGAGGATGAGCGCAAGAGCGAGGCTCAGCTCGAGATCGGCGGGGAGGAGGTCGGTGGGGAGCACGGGGCAAGGCGTAGCGCCGGACGCCGAGTCGGGACAAGCGCGGGCCCCTCACATCCTCCTCAGGGTGAGGAACGGAGCGTTGGAGGGCATGGTGGATTCCCCACCACAGGTGTCGGTGAGGAGGCGAGATGGTGCCCACCCATCCTTGGAACTAAGCCCGCTCATCCTTGGGCGAACCAAGCAGCACGTAGGTGGTGATCGCGGTCACTGTCGGCAGCGTGCCCAGCACATCGGTGTGAAAGCTCTTGTAGGCCTCGATGTCGGCCACCTCGATCCGCAGCAGATACTCGATCGCGCCGGTGACGTTGTGGCATTCCACCACTTCGGGGGCGAGCGCCACGGCCTTTTCGAAAGCCTCCTGGCTGGCTTTGGTGTGGCTCGACAGACCCACCGAGACGTAGGCGCGAAACCCTGCCCCGAGCTGCGAACGGTCGATCACCGCCCGGTAGCCTCTGATGATGCCCCGCCGCTCAAGCTCCTGCACCCGACGCAGGCAGGCCGAGGGCGACAGCCCGACGCGCTCGGCCAGCCGAATGTTGGACAAGCGCGCGTCGCGCCCCAGCTCGCGCAATATCTGTTGGTCGATTCGATCGAGGTCAGCCATTTGTTGCAAACAAGTGCCATCTGACGCCGCAGATTGCAACACCACGCCTTATCGCCGGCGTTACGCTGCCGACATGACCGATCCAGCCATCCTGCTCCCGTTCCTCCTCTTCTGCGTGGTGCTTACCGGCACACCGGGCCCCAATAACATGATGGCGCTGGCCTCGGGCGTGCGGGTCGGCGTGCGCCGCTCGATGCCGCTGGTTGCCGGCATCGCTGTCGGCGTAGCGCTGCAGCTGGTGGCGGTCGGGCTCGGCATCGGCGCGCTGCTGCAAGCGTTCCCGGCCCTGCACGATGCGATGCGCTGGGCGGGCGCCGCCTATCTGGTCTGGCTGGCGATCAAGATCGCCCGCAGCGGACCGATCAGCATCGAAGCCGACGAACGGCCACCGCTCGGCTTTGCCGGGGCGGTCGCCTTCCAGTGGATCAACCCCAAGGCCTGGGCCATCACCACCGGCGCCGCCGCCACCTACCTTCCCGCCGACGGCTACGCGCTGAACCTGGCGCTGGCCGCAGCAGCGATGGCGCTGATTTCGATCCCCTGCGTCTCGGTGTGGTCCGCCGGCGGCGCGATGTTGCGGCGCTTCCTGGTGCAACCGGCCTATGCCACCGCCTTCAATATCGGCGCAGCGGTGCTGCTGGTCGCGGCGACGGTGCCGATTTTGTTCGGACCGCATTAGTCGGAGCGCGGCACCGCTCCATCAGCCCTCAGCGCTCCAGTTCCTCGAGCGCCTTGGCTTCCTCGTCCGTCAGCGCGGTCTGCCCGGCCGCGCGCTTCCGCCGTGCGCCGATGAACACCACGATGCCGCCGATCACCAGCACCGCCGGCGCCGCGATCCACAGCAGCAAAGTATGCGGGCCCATTACCGGGTTGAGCAGCACGTATTCGCCATAACGGGCGACCAGGTAGTCGCGCACCTGCTGGTCGCTGTCGCCGGCAGTCAGCCGCTCGCGCACCAGCAGGCGCAGATCGCGCGCCAGATCGGCGTCGGAGTCGTCGATCGACTGGTTCTGGCAGACAAGGCAGCGCAGCCCCTCGGAGATGGCACGGG
>JAEUMC010000041.1 GCA_016793415.1 Devosia sp.
CGGCGAGTTTTTTCATGCTGACTTCACTGTCCGACGGCACGACAACGCAGACCGGTTTGCCATCGACTTCGGCCATCAGGGTCTTGAACACCTGCTCGGGCGCCTTGCCCAGCGCTTCGGCCGCCTGCAGCCCGATGCGTGGCGCATCGGGGTCGTAGTCATAGGGAAAATGCGTGAAGCCGATGCCGGCCTTGGTCAGCGCGAGAGTGGCTGCGGTGGTCTTGGACATGGAGAAGGGTTACGGCGACGCGGGCCGCACGTCCAGCCGCTACTTGGCGTCGGCGACTTCCCTGGGCGCCGGCTCTGCTTCGTCGAGCAGGCGACGAATGTTCTCGGCCGAACGCGCCACGCCGTTTTCGTCGGTCGCCCAGTTGGAGAAGCGCTCGAACAGTGCCGCGAACACCATCAGCTCGTGCTCGTTCCACTGCGCCAGCGCCCGGGTGAAGATCTGCACCTTGTTGCGCCGGACCGCCTCGACGAAATTGCCGCCCTTCCTGGTCAACTCGAGGCAGATCCGCCGCGCATCCTGTTGTGAGGCGACGCGCCGCACATAGCCGCGCTCCACCAGATCGGAGGTCACGCGGCTGGCGCGCGAGGGATCGATGCCCAGCCGCTCGGCGACCAGCCCTACCGTCACCTCGGTGATTTCCTCGCCCTTATGCGCAATGGCGCTGATCGCATCGAGATGGCTGACATCGAGGCTGGGGTCCATCTGGGCCATCACCTGCCGGCCGAAATCGCGACGCTGGATGGAGCGGCGGACCTTGTGCATCACCGCATCGATGGCGGCGACTGCCTCTGCTGCATTGGGCGACAACCCGGCCTGCTCCGCCAGTTCGACCATCTCGCGATCGCCGCGCGTCTGGCAGATGGTGGGAAGGTCGGGAAAGGGTGCGCGGCTGCCGCCGCTCTTGCTGCTGCTCATGGGAGTCGCGGTAGCATGAATGCATGCCTCGGTCAATTATATGCGCATGTCATATAATTGTCGTTGACATACATTTGTTCGAGGCACATAACCCCGCTCCGAGTTTCGGAGGCATTTCATGACTGTTGACTCATCCCCCATTTCCGGCGCCGCGCCGGTCGTCGAGGCGCCCTCGCGTCCCGACCGCGCGACGCTGCTGGTCTATTTCGGCGCCCTGATCGCCATGTTCATGGCGACGCTCGACATGCAGATCGTCGTCACCGCGCTCCCCACCATTGCCGGCGAGCTCGGCAATCTGCACCTGTTCGGCTGGGTGGGTTCGGCCTACCTGCTATCCACCGCCGCGGTGGCGCCGTTCTACGGCAAGCTCGGCGACATGTACGGTCGCAAGAACGTGGTGATGACGGCGATCGTCTTATTCCTCATCGGCTCGGCCGCCTGTGGTCTCGCCTGGTCGATGGAATCGCTGATCGCTGCCCGCGTGTTGCAGGGCATTGGCGGAGGTGGGCTGATGGTCTCTGCCTTCGCCATGATCGGCGAGCTGTTCGGTCCGCGCGATCGCGCCAAGTACCAGGGCTACTCGTCGGCCGTGTTCGCGCTGAGCTCGATCCTCGGGCCGGTGGCAGGTGGTTACATCACCAGCCTGTTCGGCTGGCGTTGGGTTTTCCTCGTCAACCTGCCGGTCGGTATCGTGGTCCTCGCGCTTATCTTCCTCGCCATGCGATCGAAGTTCGTCGAGAAGCGGCACAAGGTCGACTATCTTGGTGGCGTGCTGCTGGCCGTCGCAACCACCGCCATCGTCTACTGGGGCGACCACGTGATCGACCCGGCCGGCCCGGACCTACTTACCTTCGTCCTGCCGGTCATCGGTATTGTTGCAGCCATCTGGTTCGTCGTCACCGAGCGTCGCGCCGCCGAGCCGATCGTGCCGTTGCGGCTGTTCCGCAATCACACGATCACCATCGTAACGCTGGTCTCGCTGCTCGCAGGTATCGTAACGCTCGGCCAGTTCTTCTACTTCGCGCTCTACTTCCAGGTGATCACCGGGTTCGGCCCCGCCGAGGTCGGCTTCCTGTTCCTGCCCGCGTCGGCGACCTCGATGATCGTCTCGATGCTTGCCGGCCGGATCATTGCGGCCACCGGCCGCTACAAGTGGATGCCCGTGGCCGCAATGGCAGTCGGTGCGCTGCTGATGGTTGGCTACACCTTCGTCGACGCACACACGCCGGTCTGGATCATGGCGCTGCTGATGGCGGTGTTCGGCATCTCGATGGGCCTGCAATTTCAGGTGCTGATGGTTGCTATCCAAGCCGCGGCACCGCTGCAGGATATCGGCGCCGCCACCGGCCTCATCACCCAGGCGCGCACTATCGGTGCTTCGCTCGGGCTTGCCGTGAACGGCGCGGTGATGACCTGGGCGCTGACGCAGCAGAACGCGCAGTTGCCTGCCGACGTCGCGGCGGCGATACCAGGCGGCCTCACCGGCCTCAGCCCGCACATCGCAGCCGGTCTGCCGGATGCGGCGCGCGAGGTCGTTCTGAGCCACTACACCGCCGGCTTCAATACGCTGTTCCTGTTCCTTGCCGCGGTCTACGTGCTGGCGATGATCTTCACGATCATGCTGAAGGACGTACAGATCCCGAAGCGGGCCTGACCGGAAGCCGCGCAAGCATCAGAGGGGCCGAGAGGCCCCTCTTTCGCATAGGCTCCAGATTGACCGGTCAAAACGCCGGCGCCGGGCTGTCGAGCATGGCAGCGTGCAGGAGCTGTTCATTCGAGAATGGCTTGCGAGGATCGGACGGTGACGGTGCCGCTCGGCAATGATGTCCGGGCCGGCCGCTATGGACAGGCTCAGCCCTCGCGGGCGCGCTCCAGCAGGCGCTTGCAGTCGAGCAGTTCCCGCAGCACGTCGGATAGCTTGTCACGGTCGGCAGCGGTGAGGCCAGCTGGCTTCGGCTTGAAGCTCGGCAGCTTCAGGCGGGATGGCGCAGGCGGCGCATCGGTCATGTCGTCTTCGGGGATCACAGCCGACTCGGCGGTGAAGTCGTCGTCGGGCTCGGTATCAGCCGGCTGGTGCTCGAGCGCCTCGACCGGACGCCCCTCGCCGATGCCGATGACATAGCGGATGCCCTGGTCCTTCAGGATCCGCTGCACGCCTTTGATGGTGAAGCCCTGATCGTAGAGCAGGTGCCGGATGCCCTTGAGCAGCAGCACGTCCTCGGGCCGATAGTAGCGCCGGCCGCCGCCACGCTTCAGCGGCTTGATGGTGGAGAAGCGCGTTTCCCAGAAGCGCAGCACGTGCTGCGGCAGATCGAGCTCGTCGGCTGCCTCGGATATGGTGCGAAACGCGTCTGGAGACTTGTCCAAAAGGACTCACCCGCCCGGAAAGAGTCTTATTTTCCAGACCGGACCATAGATTTGTTGATCTTGGATTTCAACACGTTGCTGGGTTTGAACACCAGAACCTGCCGCGGCAGGATCGGAACTTCCTCGCCAGTCTTGGGATTGCGGCCGATGCGTTCATTCTTTGAGCGCACCTGGAACGAGCCGAAAGAGGAGAGTTTTACGTTGTGGCCTTCCACCAGTGCGTCGCCGATAAGGTCGAGCACTCGCTCCACCAGTTCAGCCGACTCGGTGCGGGACAACCCCACCGCTTCGTAGACCGCTTCCGCCAAGTCGGCTCGCGTGACCGTTCTCTGCGTCATATGCGCCCCTCCGTTTTTTGCCCAGCTGGATACAGGTGCCCGTCAGGCGCCCCCACCTACGGATTTGTCGCAAAGATTAACGCGCTGTCACGCCACTGGCAATCTGACTTACTAATCAAAGGCATTGGGTCGGCAAACAGCCTCCCCGAGGTCCGCGAACGGCCTTCGCGAAGCGGCAAGCGTCCTCCCTGCGACAGGCGGGTGGCCGACAGCGCCGGGCCCGGCGGTGCCTCGGCGCGCCGCTGCGTCTGATGACAGCGTGGTGTGCGCCTACCAGCGGATCAGCGAGGCGCCCCAGGTGAAGCCGCCGCCCATGGCTTCGATCATCACCAGGTCGCCGCGTTTGATCCGGCCGTCGGCAACGGCGGTATGCAGCGCCAGCGGCACTGAAGCAGCGGACGTGTTGGCATGCCGGTCCACCGTCACCACCACCTTTTCGGGCGGCAGGCCGAGCTTCACGCCGGCACCGTCGATGATGCGCTTGTTGGCCTGATGCGGCACGAACCAGTCGAGATCGTCGATGGTATGGCCGGTATCCTCGAGCACCTTGTAGACCACGTCGGTGATCATGCCGACGGCGTGCTTGAAGACTTCCTTGCCCTCCATGCGGATGTGGCCCATCGACTGGGTCGAGCTGGGGCCGCCATCGGTATAGAGCTTGTTCCAGTGGTGGCCGTCGGAGCGGAGCGAGGTGGCGAGCACGCCGCGTTCCTCGCCGGCCTTGCCCAGTTCCATCACCACCGCCCCTGCCCCGTCGCCGAACAGCACGCAGGTCGTGCGATCGTTCCAGTCGAGGATGCGCGAGGCGGTCTCGGCACCGATCACCAGGGCGCGTTTGGCGAGCCCGTTCTTGAGGTAGGAGTCGGCCGTGGCTACGGCATAGACGAAGCCGGAGCATACCGCCTGGATGTCGAAGGCGGCGCCATGGTGCATGCCGAGCTTCTGCTGCACCACCGCAGCCGTTGCCGGAAACGTCATATCCGGCGTGGTCGTGGCGACCAGGATCAGGTCGATGTCGTCGATGGTGAGGCCGGCGTTCTCGATCGCCTTGCGGCCGGCGGCGGCGGCGAGGTCGGAGGTGTTTTCGCCCTCGGCGGCGATGTAGCGCTGCTTGATGCCGGTACGCTGCTGGATCCACTCGTCCGACGTGTCGACGGTCTTGGCCAGCTCGTCATTGGTCACCACACGCGCCGGCAGGTAGGAGCCAACGCTGCGGATGATGGATTTCTTGTCGGTCACGCGGATTTCGCCTCGGTTTCGGGAGCGGGCGCCGCCTCGGTCGAGGGCGCCACGCTGAGGGTGGGGAAGCGGCGCATGCCTTCGCCGATCTTGTCCATGACGCGGCTGCGCGCCATTTCGTAGGCGAGGCTCAGCGCGCCCTTGAAACCGATCTCGTCGGTGCCGCCATGCGACTTGATAACGACGCCGTTGAGACCAAGGAACACGCCGCCATTGATGTTGCGCGGGTCGAGCTTGCGGCGGAGCGCCTGCAGGGCCTGGCCGGCAATCGCCGCGCCGAGCATCGAGATGATGTCGGCCTTCAGCGCGTTGCGGATATAGGCGCCGACCTGACGCGCCGTGCCTTCGGCAGTCTTCAGCGCGATATTGCCGGCAAAGCCTTCGGTGACCACAACGTCGACGGTGCCCTTGCCGATATCGTCGCCCTCGACGAAGCCGTGATAGATGAAGCCCTCGCCGCTGGCCGATTGCAGGATGCGCGCGGCTTCCTTGACCTCGTCGTGGCCCTTCATCTCCTCGGTGCCGACATTGAGCAGCCCGACGGTGGGCAGTTCCTGGTCGAACAAGGCCCGCGCCAGGGCGGCGCCAAGGATCGAGAAATCGGTCAACTGCTTGGCGTCGCCGCCGACGGTGGCGCCGACGTCGAGCACGATGATGTCGGTGCGCAATGTCGGCCACAGTGCCGCGATCGCCGGACGGGAAATGCCTTCGATCGGACGGAGGCAGAAGGTCGCCATCGCCATCAGCGCACCGGTGTTGCCGCCGGAGATGGCGACATCGGCTTCGCCGTCCTTCACCGACTGGATCGCCGCCCACATCGAGGAGGTGCCGCGGCCCTTGCGCAGGGCCTGCGACGGCTTCTCCTCCATGGAGATGACCACCTCGGCATTGACGATCCGCGAGACCTTCTTGAGGTCGGGGAACTCGTCGAGCAGCGGTTGCAGGTCGGCTTCGCGGCCGTGGAAGATGAAGGTGGTGTTCTTGCGCTCGCGCCAGAACAGGCGCGCGCCTTCAACGGCCACGCGGGGCCCTTTGTCGCCGCCCATGGCGTCAACGGAGATACGGATAGAGTCGCTCATCGCCGCCCGGTCCAGCGTCCCCTGACGGGGACGGGTTTCAACATACTCAAACGCTTACCCCAAGCAAGATATCACCCGGATGTGGCGGGGTCCTAGAGCGCTTGACCGCTTCAATACCGCCGCAATGCGGAGCGCTCTAGCCCTTGTCCTCGGGAGTCTTGAGGATTTTGAGGCCGGCGAAGGGCAAATCGCTCTCGGTGTCGCCATCGTCGCGCAAGGCGCCCAGGGTTTCACCCGGCTGGCGCGGGTACGGATCGAGCGCCAACGACAGGGTCTCGACGATCAGCGCCGACAGGTCGGCCTCGTTGCCTTCGAAATGGTCCGGCACGTCCTCGCCTTCAAGGTCGACGAAGATTTCGGCATCGGCCGGACCGGCATAGGCCTTTTCACCGCCGGGCAGGAAGACCCGTTCGATCGGTTCGGCGATCTCCTGGATCACCGGCTCGAGCGATACGACGCTCGGCTGCACCGTGGTGGCGACCAGTCGCCCGGTGACGCGGATACCGCCCTTGAAGCGGACGGCGTGCAGCTTCACCTCGAGCTTTTCCACCGCAGTGATGCCGAGCTGCTCGGCGATCGCCAGGCGATCGGCGGCGTCCACCGCCAGCGCCAGATCGCGTCCGGCCGCCGGCATCGAATCGAGCCGGATGCTGGCATCGGCTATGCGCACCTGCTCCATGCTCATGCCGCGGCCGCCATCTCGAGGCGCCCCCCGGCAATATCGGCCAGCGACTGGCTCGCGAGCTTGTCGTATTGGTTGAACAGATAGGCGGCGAGCTGCGGCGCGTGGACCGACTCAGCCTCGGCGTAGACGTTGCGGCGCAACACGGCCTCGACGCCCGGCCGGTCATCGCGGTCCATCGCTTCGTTGAGGCTGGTCATCAGTCCATAGAAGATCTCGCTCATCTTGCGGACCTTCTTGGGAACGGCCATGTCCCCTGCCCCCATTTCGCGCAGCGACCGATCCATGTCCTTGAAAAACAGGTCGAACAGCGCCTGGCTGAACTCGTGGCCGGCCTGCTTTTCGACTCTCAGACGCCGAAACAACAGCGACAGGTGCAGCGAGATCATGTCGAAGCGACCGGTAACCGTGTCGGGAATGCCCCAGTCGGCATAGAAGACGGGCTGCCGGGATTGCGCCACAATGGCTGTATAGACGGCATAAACAGCGTCGGAGGACGGGTTTTTCCTGAACAAGTTCAATATCATCAGTCGCACTCCGCGGTTTTGCGGGACAAGGTGCTGCCGGTGTGGAAGGGTTCGGGCAAGGACGCAAGCCAGCTTGCCAGCGGGCGCCTTTGACAGCTACACAGTGCCCGGCCGGCCAAGGCCGTGCTAATAGTAGACAGCGATCGGGAAAGTCAAATTGATGCCTTTGCGCACCGTCACTAGCCGCCTGCTCCCGATGACCGCCGCCGTGCTCGTCAGCCTGTCGCTCGCCGCCTGCGGCAGCGGCATGAGCCTCACGCAGTCCAAGGCGCGCGGCTACGAAATCTCCGAAGACGCTGTGGCGCAGATTCGCGTCGGCCAGAGCGCTGCGCTGGTCACCGCCGTGCTCGGCTCGCCCCAGGTCACCAACTCCTTCGCCACCGAGACCGCCTGGTACTATCTGGGCGAGAAGGTGCAGCAGACCGCGTTCGGCATGGAACTGAGCAAGGAACGCACCCTGCTCGTCGTCTACTTCGACAAGAAGAACAAGGTGGTCGATACCGAGCGGCTGGGCGTCAAGGACGGCAAGACCTTCTCGATCGAGAGCCGCCGCACCCCGTCCTACGGTCAGGACCGTACGTTCCTCGAGTCGATCATCTCGTCGATCTAGGCTTTGCCCGCTTCCCGCTACACAGAGTTGCGGGAACCGAACCATCCAAATCCTCGATGTCATCCCAGCGAAAGCTGGGACCCCACGGCGAGGGCTTGCCCTCGTCCGTCTTGCCGTCCGCGCCAGCGGATAGTTGGGTCACCCCTGTGCGGGTGGTGGATCGTTACGCCGACTGTTGCGCCCTGCCGGGCCGGAAGCTCACCCAGGCCAAGGCGAGGATTGCCGCACCGGCAACCGGGATCGCCAGCAGGTTGATGGCTTCCCAGCCAATCAGCTGGAGCAGCAGGCCTGAAGCGATCGAGGCCAGAGCCATCACGCCGAACACCACCTGCTCGTTGGCAGCCTGCACCTTGGCAGCCTCTTCCGGCCGATAGGCGCTGGCCAGCATGGCGGTTGAGGCGATGAATCCGAAGTTCCAGCCAACGCCCAGCAGAATCAACGAAATGTCGAAATGCAGCGTCGACGTGCCGTGCAGGTTCGTGCCCGCCGCAAACAGGATCAGCAACAGCCCGATCGCGGCCGTCAGCCTGGCGCCGATGCGCTGGATGATCGCGCCGGTGATAAAGCTTGGGGCGAACATGGCG
>JAEUMC010000721.1 GCA_016793415.1 Devosia sp.
CCTACCTGATGCTCAAGGGCTGGTCGCTGATCGGCGATGCGCTAGGCCACGCCGTGGTGCCGGGTGTCGCCACGGCCTACCTGCTCGGCCTCCCCTACTCCGCCGGAGCTTTCGTTGCCGGCGGTCTGGCGGCAGCCTCGATGGTGCTGGTGCGGGCGCGCACCCGGCTCCGGGAGGATGCCGTCATCGGCATCATCTTCACCTCGTTCTTCGCCCTCGGCCTGCTGATCGTCTCGCTCAACCCGACCGCCGTCGACGTGCAGGCGATCGTCATGGGCAACATCCTCGGCATCTCGGATGGCGACGTCATCCAGGTGGTGATCATCTCGTTGGTGTCGCTGGCGATCCTCATCCTCAAGTGGAAGGATCTGATGCTGGTGTTCTTCGATGAGAACCATGCGCGGACCGTCGGCCTCAATCCGCGCGCGCTGCAGGTGCTGTTCTTTGCTCTCCTCGCCGCGTGCACCGTGGCGGCGCTGCAAACGGTCGGCGCCATCCTCGTCATCGCCATGGTGGTGACGCCGGGGGCCACCGCGTACCTGCTCACCGACCGGTTCCGGAACCTCCTCATCATCGCAGTGATCCTCGGTTCCGCCACCGCAGCGGTTGGCGCCTATATCAGCTTCTTACTCGACGGGGCGACCGGCGGCGTCATCGTCTCGCTGCAAACAGCGCTGTTCCTCCTCGCCTTCTTCTTTGCCCCCAAGCACGGTCGGCTTGCGGCAAGGCGGCGGGCGCTGCGCGAAGCGGGAGTGAGCTGATGGACGCACTCTACGCCTTCTTCGTCGAGCCGCTGACCTACGATTTCATGCAGCGGGCGCTGATCGTCGCCATCCTCGTCGGCGCGGTGTCGGCGGTGCTGTCGTGCTTTCTGGTGCTGAAGGGCTGGTCGCTGATGGGCGACGCCATCTCGCACGCCGTGCTGCCGGGCATCGTCATCGCTTATGTGATCGGCCTGCCGATCGCCATCGCGGCGTTCGTCGCCGGGCTGTTCGCGGCGGTGAGCACCGGGTACCTCAAGGACAACAGCCGGATCAAGGAAGACACCGCCATGGGCATCGTCTTCACCGGCATGTTCGCCGTGGGGCTGGTGCTGTTCTCGCGCATCGAGACCGACCAGCATTTGAGCCATATCCTGTTCGGCGACATGCTGGGCGTTACCTGGCAGGACCTGATCGAGACGGCAATCATCGCGCTCGGCACCCTGCTGATCGTCCTCGCCAAGCGCCGCGACTTCCTGCTCTATGCGTTTGATCCACAACACGCCCGGGCCATCGGTCTGCCGGTGAAGCTGCTGCACTATGGGCTGCTCGCCCTGCTCTCGATCACCATCGTCGCCTCGCTCAAGGCGGTCGGCATCATACTCGTCGTCGCCATGCTGATCGCCCCCGGCGCCATCGGCTTCCTGCTCGCCAAACGCTTCGAGGCGATGCTCGCCATCGCCATGACCGTCGCCATCGGTTCGGGGGTGCTGGGCACGCTGATCAGCTTCAGCATCAACGGCGCCACCGGGCCCTGCATCGTGCTGATCCAGGCTGGGGTGTTCCTCGTGGCGCTGCTGTTCGCGCCGGGCAGTGGATTGCTGCGGAAGCGGGTGGCTTAGCCTGAGCCGACCCAACGGTCGAACAACTTGCAAAATCGTGGAACATGCGCATATCTATGCGCATACTCGGAGGCAACAATGTCGAATACGTTGCGTCGCGCCGCCAATCTCTCCATCGACGGCGCCCTCATGGATGAGGCCAAGGCGATGAAGATCAACCTGTCGAGGGCGGCGGAGGTCGGGATCGCCCGCGCTGTGGCGGCCGAAAAGGCGCGACGCTGGTCCGAGGAAAACGCCGACGTGGTCCGAGGCACAAACGAGTACATCGCAAAACACGGGCTTCCGCTGCAGAAGTACCGCGCATTCTAAATGGCTCAGTTCGACGTCTTCCGGCTCGGCGACGGCGAACTGGTGCTGGATGTGCAGACTGATCTGCTCGGAGACTTCGACAGTCGTATCGTCGTTCCGCTGATGCTGCCAGAGCAAGCGCCGCCGAGGCACAAACGGCTGAACCCGCAATTCGCCATCGAGGGAACGTCGTACGTGATGGTGACTCAGTTCATCATCACGGTGGAGGCGCGGGCATTGCGCAGCCCGATCGATAACCTCGATCGCTACTACGACGAGATCAAGTCCGCTTACGACATGATCTTCAACGGCTTCTAGTCCTGCACCGCCACTTCCGTGACTACCGCCTTCGACAGCTGGCGCTCGCGCAGCCAGATGTAGAGGCCGGAGGCCATGACGATCGGGGCGCCGATATAGATCCAGATGTCCGGTGGCTGGTTGAAGACGAGCCAGCTGGCGCCGGTCATGAAGAAAATCTGCAGGTAGCCGAACGGCGCCAGCACCGAGGCTGGCGCGTAGCGGTGGGCCGTGGTGACGAACAGGTGGCCGATCAGCGCCGCGATCCCGATGACCACGAAGCAAAACCAGATCAGCGGATCGGTCGGCCAGACCCAACCACCCAGCGAGAACGGCAGCACGCAGACCGTTGCGACGCCTGCCGCATAGAACTGCTGGGTCGAGGTGCTGTCGACCCCAGCGAGGCCGCGGGTCGAGAGGTTGTAAAGCGCGGCGCAGACGGCCGTTCCCAGCGACAGCAGTACGGCAGGGTGGAAGGCTTCGGTCCCCGGCCGCACGATGATCATCACGCCCAGGAAACCGACGCCGATCGCCAGCCAGCGTCGCCAACCGACCGTCTCGCCGAGCAGCGGGATCGACAGGGCGCAGAGGATCAGCGGCATGGTGAAGGAGATGGCCGAGGTGATGGTCAGCGGCAGGTAGACCACGGCGATGAAGTTGAAGATGGTTGAGCCGAGCAGGAACAGCCCACGCCCGACCTCGAGCTTCAAATTGCGCGTCGCCACCAGCGCCCTGCCCTCGCGCGGCAGGAAGAAGGCCAGCACCAGGATGAACTGGCCAGCATAGCGGACGAACACCACCTCCATCGGCGGCAGTCCGGCCTGCACCATCAGCTTGGCGCAGCTGTCGATCACCGTGTAGCAGAACAAGGCTGCAAGCATCAGGCCGATGGCCAGGGGACGGCGATCCTCGACGGGTTTTACGGGACTGGCCACGCTCAGTCCTCCACCGGCTCGACGGTGGTCGGCCGGTTGAGCTGGCGCTCGCGGAACCAGATGTAGATGCCTGAGCCGATGATGATCGGCGCGCCCAGGAAGAACCAGGCATCGGGCGGCTCGGAAAAGATCAACCAGCTGGCGAGCGCCAGCAGCAGCAGCTCGGTGTAGCTGAACGGCGCCAGCGTCGAGGGCGGCGCGAAGCGGTGGGCGATGGTGTTGAGCTGGTGCGCGATCATCCCGGTGACGCCGATGGCGATGAAGGCGAACCACCCTGCCCCGTCGCTCGGCCAGACCCAGCCGTTGAAGGCGAACGGGGTAATGCAGGTAAGCGCGATCAGGCCCGAATAAACCTGCTGCGTCGCGGCGGAATCGACCCCGGCGAGCTTGCGGGTGATGATGCCGTAGAACGCGGCGCAGAGCGCGCCCGCGAGGCAGATCAGCGAGGCGGGGTGGAAGGCGGCGGTGCCCGGGCGGACGATGATCAGGATGCCGACAAAGCCGACGCCTACCGCGGCCCAGCGGCGCCAGCCGATCTTTTCGCCGAGCAGCGGGCCGGAAAGCGCGGTGACCATCAAGGGCATGGTGAACATCAGTGCACCGGTCACGGTCAGCGGCAGGAACTGCATGGCGCCGAAATTGGCCGCCGTCACCCCGAGCAGGCAGAGGCCGCGCATCAGCTGCAGCTTCCAGTTCCGGCTGACGAACAGGCTGCGCTGGAACGGCAGGAACAGGGCGATCGCCAGCGCCACGTGGATAGCGTAGCGGATGAAGACGATCTGCGTCAGCGGCAGCCCGATGAAGCCGAGATACTTGGCCGAGGTGTCGAGCGTGGCGAAGAACAGCTGGCTGAACAGCAGCAGGCCGATGCCGAAATTGCGGCGCTCCTCGACGGGGGCGATGGTGGAGGT
>JAEUMC010000076.1 GCA_016793415.1 Devosia sp.
CGGGCGGCGCATAGGCCGAGGCGGTAATGTTGTCGAAGCCCACGACCGACAGGTCGCGCGGGATCGACAGCCCGGCGCGCGAGGCCTCCTCCATCACCGTCAGCGCCAGCTCGTCGAACAGCCCGATGATCGCGGTTGGCCTGCGTTCGGCGTGGATCAGCAGGTTGACCGCCGCAACTGTCGCGCCACGATCGAAGCGCGGCGCGCTCACCACATCGAGGATCACCGTCGGATCACCCTGTCGCGCGATCGCATCGCGCAGGCCGCGTTCGCGCAGGTGGCGGAAGGTCATCGGGTCGGAAATGGACAACAGCCCGAAATGCCGGTGCCCGAGCCCGTAGAGCAGGTCGAACGCCTCGCCGAAGGCCGAGACGCTGTCGGCATCCAGCCAGTTGAAGCGCGCCGAAGAGTCGAGCAGCCGGCCATGGGCGACGAACGGGAACTTGCGCTCCATCAGGTAGCCCAACCGCTCGTCTGCTTCCGAGATGCGGGGCACCACAACCCCGTCGGCACGGCCGGACTCAACCACATGGCGCAGGACCGACAGCTCGGATCGGCCGGCAGGAACCGTAGCGATGAACAGGTCCATCCCACGCTCGACCAGGCCTTCGCCAAGCCCGGTCAGAAACTCGCCCAGGTAGGAATCGATGAAATTGGGGCCGCGCACCGGCATGATGAAGCCGACGAAGCCGGAGCGACCCGACACCAGCTGCCGGGCCGCCTGGTTGGGCACGTAGCCATATTGCCGTGCCGCCTCGGTGATCCGCTCGCGCGTCTTCAGCGCGATCGCCGGATCGCCCGACAGTGCTCGCGATACCGTGCCGACCGAAACGTCGAGCCGAGCCGCCAGTTCACGCAGCGTCAATGCAGCCAAGATGCTCCTCCCAAAGCTGGCAGGAGTTTTAAACGTTTGCGGAATGATTGCAAACGCTTTAAATTCTTTCGGCGGAATGGAAGCCGTCGAATGGCGTTTGCCAGGCTGCGTCGAGGCAGGGCATTCGCGATGCGGGCGGAGGCCCCCGCAAGTTTCAGCTGCGCTTCACCTGAGCTCGGGCTATCGTCCGTCAGCTCCCACCGGAACCAGCCATGTCCACGCTCGCCGCCCTCGCCGTCTCGCTGCCGCTCGAAACGCTGAAACCGGGCGACCGGCTCACTACCGAAGGCAGTTATTCAGGCCGGCTCTACCTGCTCGAGGCCGGCCGGCTCACCGTATCGCGCGACGGGGTCGACATCGCCCATATCGAGGAGCCCTGGGCGATCATCGGCGAAATGGCGGTGCTGCTCGGCACCCCGCACAGCGCCACCGTCACTGCCGACACCACGGTGCGGGTCCGCGTCATCGACGAGGCGCTCGACGTGTTGTCACAGAACCCGGATTTCGCCCTCCACATCGCCACCCTCGCCTGCGCCCGCCTCAACGCCACCTCGGCGCTGCTGGTCGACCTCCGCCGCGCCGCCGCGGGCAAGAAGCAGGAACAGGCGCTGATGGGGCGGATCCTGACGGCGATGCTGGCCACGCCGAAGGTGACGGGGCGTGCGGCGAAGTGGGCTGATCACGAGTAGAAAGGCTCGTATCAATGCCCATGCCCGCCAGCTTGCAGTTCAGCGGCCGCCTGGCCATCACGTGTTCGACTATCGTACCGCATCAAAGGCAGGCACACGACCAACACCGTCGAGCAACCTCTCTGCGTGACGCTTCTTCTCGTAGAAAACCCCCGCGGGCCGGCTGCAAGCACGCAGCCGGCGACACCAGACGCCCACGCGATCAAGACGAGCGCAGGGGCATCGCATAGGCCCGAAAGTCGAACCGCCCCTCTTTGCCGAGCAACACCCATTCGCAATACCGATCAATGGCGTCGGCCGGATTTGACAGTATCATCATGTTCGCAACATCGCCATCTCGGCTGTAGTACACTATTCCATCCTGTATGTGGTTCTTCACAAAGAACACATCGCCCTCAAGACCAGCAACATCTGGGCGGCAATCGAGAAAGAGCATGAAGTTGACGAACGGCATGTCCTTTTGTTCCGGGCGGATACCTGGGATCATCTCCTCCACAATCGGGAGAGCCTGCTTGTCGATCCCAAGCCCCTTCAGGTAGCCATCTATCGTGTCCCACCCGCGGGTGGGTCGAGGCAGAAGCCGGTATTCGACGCCCCACGGCACTCGCCTTGGCAGATTCAGACCATCCAGGCGGTCGTAGTACGCGCGCCGTATCTCATCAGGAAGGCTGCGCTGACGTTCATTCTTTCTTGCGGCCCTTCCCCGTTCGCGTGTCAGCTTTGCTTCAATACGATCGATCCAATTTTGATAGCCAGGATCCGCGGGATTCTGCCCCCAGAAGTTCCTGCAAACCTCAACCACTGAGTTCCCGACAGTGAGTATTAGGGCCTGCACATTCCCCGCGTCGTGCGCACGCCTTACTATCTCGAGTTCTCCCGCTCCCATGAGCACGCCGTATGTTCTGCGCTGGTTTTCACGCATCCCTTCGAACGCCCACGCCTTCCCATTCTTGAGCGGGGTCGCAATATCCCATTCTCGACCGATCGTTCGCTCGTAGGTCGCGATCACAATATCTTCCGGGAGTTGCTCGAACGTCTCGTACACCGCAGGATATCTCGCTAGCACCTCAGCGCGGCTTACCATTCTCTTCCATCTACTCGCTCAACAATGACCCAATGCGATCGGACAGTTCCCTCGACACTCGCTCCTGCTCATCCTCGAGCCATTTGCTGTAATCTGAATCGAGGGGTTGTAGGGTGTCTCGGGTGGCTCGAACTTGGCCGACTTAGGCTCGTCGCCACCACTCATCAGGCTCATCAGCCCGGAGTTGGCATTGTTGACGTCGTAGGGCGAGACATTGGCTGCCCCCTCGCCGCTGCTCTCCAAAGCCGGCGCCGGCGCTGCAGGCAACCCGGCCAAGGCCGGTGCTGATGTTGATGACGTTACTGCAAAGGCTGGAGCAATGGTGGTGAGGCTCAAGCTCGCTGCAAACAGCAGTGCCAAGCCATTCCGCACGAACCGCAAAGACGCAAAATCACCTTTGCCGGCGCCCCGCGCCGTCGCAATCCCGTTCGTCATCGAAATCCCCTCAACTCAATAACGAGGACAGCCGATCACACGGTCCGGACCGAACGCATTACAGCAACGCGTGTATTCACAGATATATTTCTGCGCCGGCGCGACAGAATTAGCATCGTAATCATCTGACTGGCGATTGCGGCCGCCAGACATCAAGCAATCAGCCTACAACCTTACCAGCACTGCCTTGCCGTCGATGGTCGCGTCGCTGACCGAGTCGAACAGGCAGCAGTGCCAGTCGGGGCGGATCTGGCGCAGCACGGGGAGCGGGTCGCGGCCGGTAGTGGTGAAGCGGGTTGGATCGGCAAGGACTTTGGCAAAGTCGAATGGCGTGGCCAGCAGCGCGGCGACGAACTGCTGCTGGCGTTCGATGCGATGGAGGTCGGAACCGGCTCCCGTTACCGGCGTGCGCGCCCCGAGCCATTGATGCAGGCGCTCCCCCATCAGGCGTTCGGCCGGGGGGCGGAAGGCGATGCGCTTGCGGCCTTCCTCGATCGGGCGCGTCGGCGTCAGGGGATACCAGAACTCCATGGGTTCGCTCACCGGGACGGTGAGATCGAGCCCATCGAGCGCGGCCTCGGTCGCCGAGCGGCGAAGGCACAGCACCCCCTCGGCGTCGCCGAGGCGCAGTTCGGCCAGGGCCGCCATCAGTTGCTCGCCGCCGCCGCGGGCGAAGGCGGCGTTGATGCGATCGTTGAGGCTCGGCACCCAGAGGTCCCGCGGCACCCAGGTAAGGTGCCGCATTACCGGATCGACGAGCACGATGACATCGGTGTTGGCGCTCCAATCGTCGCGATCGAGAATGGCGACGGCGACGATGTGTTTCGGCGACGTCGCCGCAGCGCCCGAGGCCTTCATGCCGCGCGCTACGCCCGACTCATAGGTGAAGCACGCGGCGGCCAGCACGGGCGCCGCGGCAAGGACCATCCAGCGCTCGCGCCCGCGCGTGGCCCGGAGCGCCAGCGGCAGGGTCTGCCCGAACCGTTCCAGTGCACGGCCGATGGTCGAGCCGCGCCGTTCGACCGGCCAGTGGACGGCGGCGCGCTCGCCGCGGGCCCGCTGATCGGCGAGCAGGTCGCGCCAGCGTTCGGGGGAGCGATGCGCCGCCAGCACCCGGGGGGCCCAGACCGGGCGGTCGTGGCGGCGCAGCCGCCGGTGAAACTCGGTGTCCTCGCCGATGCGCAGGTCTTCGCGGAACAGCCCGTAACGCTCGAACAGGCTGCGGGCATAGCTGGCGCCATAGCGATGGGCCTTCCGCTTGGGGAGGCCGCGCATGCGGCGCACATGCAGCGCCACATG
>JAEUMC010000079.1 GCA_016793415.1 Devosia sp.
GTGCTCACGGGGATTGTCCTGGCGCTGGGCAAGTTCCAACCGCTCGATACGATCTCGGGCAGGACCTGGCTGTTCCTGGTGTTGTCGGGCCTGGCAACCGGGGCCTCGTGGCTCGCCTATTTCCGGGCGCTGAAGCTCGGCCAGGCCGCCGAGGTGGCGCCGATCGACAAGCTCAGTGTGGTGCTGGTGGCGATCTTCGGCGTGCTGTTCCTGGGGGAGAAGCTGACGGTGCAGAGCTGGGTGGGGGTTGGGCTGATTGCCGTGGGGGCGGTGACGCTGGCCTGGAAGATTTGAACGTTGCAGCATCACTTCTGCCGGTGCGAGCTGCCCCCCACCCTTGATCCCTCCCCACAAGGGGGAGGGAGACGACGGAACTGCGATGCCGGCGTTAGGGTCTCCCTCCCCCTTGCGGGGAGGGGACAGGGGTGGGGGTCGGCTCGCACCGGACGCCGAGTGACCGCGTAGACTTCAGTGCTGGCTATGCATGCCGCCGGGTTCCGAGATCTCGTGCAGCGCGTGAGCGCTGGCGCGGCCCGAGTCGGCCAAGGCGACATCGCCCAACGAGATCATGCCGACGAGGCGCTTCTCGCGATTGAGCACCGGCAGCCGGCGGATCTTGAATTCGGCCATGTGGTCGGAGACGTCGGACAGTTCCTCATCCTCGAAGCACCAGCGCGGGCTGGAGCTCATCACCTGGCGGACCCGGGTCTCGGGGCCCATGCCCTCGGCCACGGCGCGGATGCAGATGTCGCGGTCGGTGATCATGCCGACGAGGCGATCGTTCTCTCCGACCGGCATCGAGCCGGCATCGATCTCGCGCATGGTGCGCGCAACGGAGCGGATAGTGTCATCGGGCGAGCAAAGCTCGACGTCGGTGCTCATGCATTCGCTGACTTTCATGGCCGTTCTCCCTGTTGCAGGGCGGCAAGGGAGTCGCCGCCCCTGGAACAGGGGAAATGCGGAAGTGCGGCCAGAGTTCAGCCCAATGCGTGAAACAGATTTCCCTCAGGCGGTGTCGTAGGCGCCGAGCAGGAGCGGCAGGATGGAAATCTGCTGCGTCACCGGGTTGCCGTCCTCGATGTCCCAGGCGGCGCTGAGCGCAGCATGGGCCGAGGCCCAGGCGAGCAGGTGGCGCCGCGCAATGCCGGTACGCGCGGCAATGGCACGCGAGTGACTGCCGACACGGCTGGCGCTGATGACAAAGTCATCGCCCTCCTCGGGGTTGAGGAAGCTGTTGGCATAGTCGTAGGCGGGATCGCCGATCAGGCCCTTTGGATCGATGGCGACCCAGCCTCGGCTGCCATGGGCGATGTTGTCGTGGTGGATGTCGCCATGCAGCGGAATGGCCTCCATTGGCCGGTCGAACAGGTTGTAGGCGATGCCGGTGGCGCGGCCGACGAGGTCTCGCGCCTGGCGCGGCCAGGCGGCGGCGCCAACGCGGAACAATGCCTCGAAGCGCTCACGCAACGGGGTAAGACCGGCGGGCGGCGTGGCATCGCGCGGCGCGTGGAGTTTCTGCACGGTATCGCAGAGGATCTCGGTGGCTTCGGCGTCCCGTCCGGCACGAGCAACATCGCCAAGGGTTTCGCCATCCGCCAGTTCCATCAGCACAGCGTCGCGGGCAAGGCCGTAGATGGCGGCGGCGCCGTGGCCGGCATACCAGACCAGCAGGCTGCCGCCGTTGCGCTCATCGTCACCGCTGCCCGGCTTCAGCAGCTTCAGCACCGCCGGCGGCTGGCCGGTGCGCTCGACGCGGTAGACGAAGCTGGTGCCGGTCTCGACGAGCAGCGTCGGACGGGTCAGCGACCAGCGCGCCAGGGCGCGGCTGAGCATGGTCGCATCGGGAGTGGGATTGAGCAGCGTGGCCATGCCCTCCCCTTAGCCGACAAGGGTAAAAAAGAAACCCCGCGGGATGCCGCGGGGTCAGGTCAGGGAGGAGAGCTCCTTGAGGTCACCGTGACCCTGGCCGCCCCTCCACCACCCTTCGGGTGGTCCCCTCCCCCGCCACGCGGGGGAGGATCATGGAGAGGCCGGCGCGTTGGGCCCCTACGCGACGCGCTGCTTCTTGGCCGGGCGGGCCCAGGTCGGGATCCAGTCGCCGTGGGCGGCGAGCAGGTCGTCGGTGAGGTTCCAGATCTGCTCGAGGTCGAGCTCGGCAGCGGTATGCGGATCCATCATCGCGGCGTGGTAGATGTGTTCCTTGTTTTCGGTCATCAGCGCCGCCACGGTCAGCTCCTGCACGTTGATGTTGGTGCGGATCAGAGCGGTGAGCTGCGGCGGCAGGTCGCCGATATAGGTCGGCTGGATGCCCGAGGCGTCGACGAGGCACGGCACCTCGACGGCGGCGTTGTACGGCAGGTTGGTGATGACGCCGTTGTTGCGGACGTTGCCGTAGATGACGCCGGGCTCGCCGGTCCACACCGCGTTGACGATCTCGGAAGCGTATTCCTTGCTCTGCTTGACCTCGATGGTGTTGGCCTTGCGGTACTCCTCGGAGGTGGTCTTCCACTTCTGGATCTGCTCGACGCAGCGCTTGGGGTACTCGTCGAGCGGAATGCCGAACTTCTCGATGATGTCCTCGCGGCCTTCCTTGATGAAGTACGGAGTGTACTCGGCGAAGTGCTCGGAGCTCTCGGTGACGAAGTAGCCGAGACGGGTCAGCATCTCGTAGCGCACCTTGTTGGGGCAGCGCGGATTCCAGGTCGGCTTGGGCGCCCTGCCCTCACGGTAGGCGCGGACCAGATCGGGGTAGAGATCGCGGTACGAGCCATCCGGCTGGCGATGCTCGAACTTGAGGTAGAACGCCATGTGATTGATGCCGGCCGAGCGGTAGCGGATCTCGGAATAGGGAATCTCGAGATCGTGGGCCAGCTCCATCGCGGTGCCCTGCACCGAGTGGCAGAGACCGACCTGCTTGATGGTCGGGTACTTCTCGGCAATGGCCCAGGTGTTGATCGCCATCGGGTTGACGTACTGCAGCATCACCGCCTCGGGGGCGACTTCCAGCATGTCCTCGCAGATCGACCACAGATGCGGCACGGTGCGGAGGCCCCGCATGATGCCGCCGACGCCGAGCGTGTCGGCGATGGTCTGGCGCAGGTTGTACTTCTTGGGCACCTCGAAATCGACGACCGTGGAAGGCTCGTAGCCGCCGATCTGGAAGCAGACGACGACGAAATTGGTGCCGTCGAGCGCTTCGCGCTGGTTGGAGAAGGTCTTCACCGTGGCAGGCACGCCCAGGGTATTGACCAGCTTGCCGGCAATGATGGCGCTCTCTTCGAGGCGCTGCGGGTTGATGTCCATCAGGCGGATCTCGGCGCCAGCAAGCGCCTCGCGCTGCAGGATGTCGCCGACGATGTTCTTCATGAACACGGACGAGCCGGCGCCGATGAAGGTGATCTTGGGGTTAGCCATAAGTGTCTCCGTAGGAACGTTCGGGCCGGCTAGGCCGCGATTTCGAAGGCGGCCCGGACGAGCCGTGATGTGTATTCGGTCTTGGGGTTCTCCAGAACCTCGTTGACCGGCCCCTGTTCGACGATCTTGCCGTACTGCATGACCATCACCCGGTGGCACAGGGCTTTGACGACCTTGAGGTCGTGCGAAATGAACAGGTAACTCAGGCCCTTCTCGTCCTGCAGCTTGCGCAGCAGTTCGATGATCTGGGCCTGCACCGACAGGTCGAGCGCCGAAGTGGGCTCGTCGAGCAGGATGAATTCCGGCTCGAGCGCGATGGCGCGGGCAATGGCGAGGCGCTGGCGCTGGCCGCCCGAGAACTCGTGCGGGAAACGGTTGAGGATGGTGTCGGGCAATCCGGCATCGCGCAGCGCCTGACGCACCCGCTCGACCCGCTCGCGCGAGGTGGCGCCGAGGCCGTTGACGATCAGCCCCTCTTCGATGATCTGGCGCACGCTCATGCGCGGGTTCAGCGAGGCGAACGGATCCTGGAAGACGATCTGCATGCGGCTGCGCAGCGGCCGCATGGCCTTGCGATCCTTGGTGTCGATGCGCTCGCCATCGAACAGGATCTCGCCGCCCTGGTTGCCGATCAGCCGGATCAGCGCCTGGCCGAAGGTGGTCTTACCCGAACCGGACTCGCCGACGAGGCCGAGCGTCTCGTGCTTCTTCAGATTGAGCGACAGCTTGTCGACGGCGACGAGCTCGAAGAAATCCGGGCTGAAGAAGCCGCCGCGTTTCAAGGTGAAGGCGACCTTCACGTCCTTGCCCTCGAGTACCGTCGGCGAGTTGGCCTCGATCGGCTTGGCCGACCCCTTGGGTTCGGAGGCCAGCAGATGCCGGGTGTAGCTGTGGCGCGGGTTGGCGAACAGGGCTTCGGTGGTGTTGTGCTCCTGCACCTTGCCGTTCTGCATGACGTATACGTAGTCGGAGAACTGCCGGACAATGGTCAGGTCGTGGGTGATGAGGATCACAGCCATGCCGTACTTGGCCTTCAGATCCTTGATCAGGTTGAGGATCTGCGCCTGCACGGTGACATCGAGCGCGGTGGTCGGTTCGTCGGCGATCAGCACATCCGGACGGTTGGCGAGCGCCATGGCGATCATGACGCGCTGGCGTTGCCCGCCCGACATCTGGTGCGGATACTGGCGCAGCCGCGCCTCCGGCTCGGGAATCTGCACGTCCTCGAGCAGTTGCCGGGCCCGCTTCATCGCTTCGGCGCCCGAGATCCGGTTGTGCAGGTGGAGAATCTCGCAGAGCTGTGCACCGACGGTGTAGATCGGGTTCAGCGAGCTCATCGGCTCCTGGAAGATCATCGAGATGTCATTGCCGCGGAGCTTGCGCATCCCGGTATCGGGCAGCGTCAGGATGTCCTTGCCGCCGAGCGTGATGCGCGACTTGCCGCTGATCGTGGCGCGCTTGGTGAGCAATCGCATCACGGTGCGGGCAGTGACCGATTTGCCCGAGCCGCTCTCCCCCACCAGGGCG